>PFXI01000070.1 GCA_002791575.1 Zetaproteobacteria bacterium CG_4_9_14_3_um_filter_54_145
CAATGCGATCTACTTTCACTTGGGTGCTTTGGACCTGTATCCGGCACCCAATCAGGCAGGTTCGACTTGTGCTGCCCACACAACTTCGTGAAGCGCCCCGGATATTATGTGCGCTAACGTACAGTGACGGGACACTGCAAAGCATAGAGTATGTGCATTCAATGCTGTGAAGAGCATTGCATATTAATGCGGGGAGGTGCCATCAAGTCTCCCCCAATACAAAGGAGTTTATCATGATTGGTCTCTTGATCGTTGTCATACTCGTAATAGTCATTCTCAAGATCGTTTAAACCGGCGCGTGTGGGAGTCATGCGCCTGGTTTCAGAATAATGGCGGCGCTTGCCCGGCATTCGCCGCCAAACTATCAGGATGAACAATACTACGTTTGCTTCAGGCCGCATTTACCGGCTCTGTCAGGCTTGAATTTCCATTTATAGATGGAGCGATAATTTATGCAGCTCGAAATCCGCAATCTTGCAAAGCTCTATGATCATAAAAGGGGGCTTGCGCCGACCAGCTTTACAGTCAACCGGGGCGAGCTGATCGCGATTGTCGGCCATAATGGTGCCGGGAAATCCACACTGCTGAAAATACTGGCCAACTGGATTATTCCGGATGGTGGCAGCGCGCTGATGAACGGCATCGATTTGAGAAACAGGACAGCTGTTGCCAAAAACGTCGGGTTTATTCCGGAAGTGCCCAACCTGTTCGACGTTTTCTCCGTTGAATACAACCTCAAGCTGTTCGCTGCGCTCTCCCGCACCCCCTTTTTGCGGGTGGAAGAGATTCTGGGCGAATTCAATCTGCTGCCGTTTCGCAAAACCCGGGTACAGTCACTGTCAAAAGGCTTGAAGCAACGGGTGAACATCGGGCGCGCCCTGTTGGCGGACCCGGCACTGCTTATTCTCGATGAGCCCACATCGGGCCTGGATTTCGAGATGACCAAGGAGATCCACCGGCTGTTGAACACAATGCATGCCGCCGGCAAAACCATTCTCTTCACCTCGCACCGGCCAGAAGAGATCAAGAGCCTGGCAACGCGTATCATGGTGCTGCACGAAGGCAGCCTGATCTTCGATGGCTCACCTGCGGAATATTTCCGCTCTGAAACCCATGAAAAGCTGTACGCCTGATGATGAGAAACATTCTGCTTCTGGCATACAACGATCTGGCTATCGCACTGAAAAACAAGACCTTTCTTCTGATCCTGTTTATTCCGCTATTCGTCTTTGTTTCGCTGAATCTGGTAGACAAGATGGGTGCCGAAGCAAGCAAAGTCAGGCTCGTTATGGTTCAGGACTATGCCTATGCCCCCGAGATCACCCGCAGCATCGATGCCGCCAGACAATTCATTGAAGTAACATGGGTTCAGGATGAAAAAGATGGTGTGCGTCTGTTGAAGGCACACAAGATAGACGGGATATTGACCCACAGTGATGAAGCAAGCGGCAGTCTTACACTGCTGGTTTTAAAGAAAGGCTCCATCCCCACCATTGCCATCATGCAGCATTTCTCAGCCCTGCAGAAGGCGGCGGAAGGCAATGCACCCGATTGGATCCGCAGCATCAAATCGCTGCATCAGGGCGGCGTGCAACGCGAGTCGCTGCCTACCTGGATATTGATGCTGGTCCTGCTTATCGGTTTTATTATTCTGCCGACACAAGTTGCCGAGGAGAAAGAGAAGAAGCTGCTCCTGGCCCTGCTGCAGATGCCCATACACGAGATCCAGTGGCTGATTGCCAAATTGATCCTGGGCATGGTTCTGATCATCGCTGCCGTGCTGTTTCTGCATCTGCTGGGTCAGTTCGGCCCGATACATCTGCCGGACTATATCGTTTTCATCCTCGCAGGCAGTTTCTGTTTCAGCGCCTGCGGGATATGTCTGGGCTTTCTCTGCCGCAGTCAGGCCAGCGCCCGGGTGCTGGGCGTGATCTTCTATCTGCCGCTGCTGCTGCCTGCCGCGATGTCTGATGTGTCACAAAAACTGACCGCTGTTGCACCCTTTCTGCCGTCATATCAGCTGTATCAGCCGCTTCAGTCCATACTGCTGGAAAATGGCAGATTGGCGGATATGACCTTTGACTGGGTCTATTTATGCGGGCTGGGCTTGCTGATGTGTTATCTCTCCTACCTGTTGATGAAAAGGGGCTGGCTGATGTGATTCCGGCCTGCAGCGGATAAGGTTCAGCGCCCCTTCCATGCCCCGGAATCATGCTGCTAAAGTGATTGCAGGCCGGAGCTCAGTGATTTGAATTCATGATGATCCGGCCCAATCAGGCCATGACGCAACAGAAAGTCGATCACCACCAGGTTGCAGTTGGGTTTAAAGGCATCACTCTCAGCCACCATGCGCGCCACATTCTCTATCCGCCACAGATAGAATCCGGCCACCTCACCATCGGTGCAAACTGGCTTGAATGCAGCCGGCAGACTCAGGTCATAACAGTAGATGGTATCCGAGCGCAGCCCGGCTTCAGTTTCGCGCCGGTAAGTGATCACACTTGTGGCAACCGCCTGTGCTGCCAGTTCAGGTGCAATACCCGCCTCTTCCTCACACTCCTTGGCAAGGTTCTCTTCGGCCGTGATGCCGAATGGAAAACCACCTGCCACCATCTGATCGAGCAGATCCGGAAAGGTGTGCCGATCTGCTGCACGCCGGCCAACCCACATCAACAGGCCATCGTCACTCTCCACGAAGCCATTCACATGCTGACCAAATGAGCGCACGCCAAAAACAGATACAGCAGCCCTATCCAGCAAAAATGCAGGCGACTCGCTCCTGTCATTCAAAACAGGGTAGAGCTCCCCCATCAGATGATCGAGCAGACCGAGGCGAACCAGCTCAATCAGCACCTCAGCCACCGCACTGTTGCGCGCCTCAAAGCTCTGCAAGGCAGGATGCAGCGCCACCTGGCGATCATCCACGACAAATACAGCCGGGAAACGCCGCAGCTCGCCGGCAAAGGCCGGGCGCATCCATCCATAACCCACTGCCCCCACAATAAAGGGGATAAAATTGTCCGGATTCCACCGGTTACACTGTTCGATATGACGCGTATAGTTCATTCAGATCCACCCACAACTCATTTCAACTACAAATACCAGGCCGGCATGGTTATTGTATTGTTTAAATCATCCCGCCGCAGTCATGAAAAATGCAGTGCTGCTGCGGAGATCGTACGACTAGAAGCAGGCGTTGCGGCTGCGCACAAAGGCCTCGAACTCGGCGGCCAGCAGCGGCTTGCTGAAGTAGTAGCCCTGAATCTCGTTGCACTGGCGCTCCTGCAGCCAGCCGAACTGGTCGGCATCTTCCACACCCTCGCAGATCACATTCAGCTTCAGATTGTGCGACAGGCCGATAATTGCCTCGACAATCTTGGCATCGTCATCGCTGATGATGACATCATCGATAAAGGATTTGTCGATCTTCAACTTGTTGATCGGAAAGCGCTTGAGATAGCTCAGCGATGAGTAGCCGGTGCCGAAATCATCGATGGAGAGCGATGGCCCCATCGCCGCAATCTTCTCCAGTAGTGCAATGGTGTTTTCAATATCTCTCATGACCATCGATTCGGTGATCTCCAGCTCCAGATAGGCCGGATCCAGCCGACTCACAGCCAGTACCTGTGCAATCCTGTCGAGCAGGTGTCGATCGGAGAACTGGCGTGCCGACAGGTTGACCGCCACCTTCAGATCGATGAGCCCCGCATCGTGCCAGGCTTTGGTCTGGCGGCAGGCTTCATGCATGACCCAGTCGCCGATCGACACGATCATGCCGGTCTCCTCGGCGATCTGGATAAAGTGGAACGGGGCAACCATGCCGCGCTCGGGATGCTGCCAGCGGATCAGTGCTTCCATACCGATCACATGGCCGCTGATGGTATTGATCTGCGGCTGGTAGTGCAGCACAAACTCCCTGCGCTCGATCGCCTTGCGCATCTCGCTCTCCAGGCTCAGGCGGTTGACCGCCGAACTCTGGATGGAGGCCTTGAAAAACTGGTAATTATTGCCGCCATCGGCCTTGACGCTGTACATCGAATGCTCGGCATGATGCAGCAACTCCTCGCTGTCATCGCCGTCGCCGGGGAAAATGACAATGCCGATACTGACAGTAATGACCACATCCTGGCCATCAATGTCAAAGCCGCTCTCCAGCGCATGCATCAGCTTCATGATCACAATCGTGGCATCTTCGGCATGGACCAGATCGGTCAGCAGCACGGCAAAACGGTTGCCGCCGACACTGGCGATCAGGTCGTTACCGCGCAGCAGTTTTTTCAGCCGTTGCGCCATCTCCCCGAGCAGCTGGTCGCCCTTAACATAGCCCAGCGAGTCATTGATCACCTTGAAGTTGTCGACATCGATAAACAGCACACCGATCTGAAAATGCTTGCGTTTGGCGTTCTCCAGCTCCTGGGTCAGGATCTCCTTGAACATCCTGCGGTCGGGCAGGTGGGTATTCTGGTCATAGCTGCCGGAGGCGCTGTCGAGCGGCTCGATAATATGGATATAGTGGCACCTGCCCTCGTCCTCGATGGTTGTGGCAACGGTTGTCTGCATCACCTTGATAATACTGCCATCGGCCTTTTTCAGGCTGACCTGGCCCGACCAGATGGCCTCAGCATCAAGTGCTGCCCGCTCGATAGCATGATCCTGATCCGACTGTCGCAGGTAGAGGTCGGCGGAAGGGGAGCCTGCCAGCAGTGCGGCCGGGAAGCCGGTCAGCTCGGTGAAGGCGGGATTCACACGAAGAACCCGGTAGGCATCGTCGGCAACCATGACGGCACCTGTGACGCGTTGATATTCTGTGGCCATAGTCATTGCTCCAATGTATCCATTGACATGCCATGGCATGTTGGCGCCGGTTTGCCTCTGCCGCAAGTGCCGGCTGCAAAACAGCAGTAGTGGAAATGACTCTGCCGGTAGCGCAAACAGGTCCTGCCGGCCCGCGCTACAGCGGGCCGTATCACAACTGAAAAACGAAAATGGCATTGAACGTGCTTGTGCTAATAATCCTGCGGCCTGATTGCTGCCGAGGATCGGCAGGTGCATCATCGTGTGTGCTGTCGACCCGCCGCAAAAAACTGGGCTTCTGGAAGGAAGTATGAGATGACATCTGAACACATCGCCGATCTCTGCGTGCAGGAGCAACCGCAGTCTATTATTGTCTATCACAAGATACTGCATCTGGCATTGGCGCTCGGCATGCCCGAACATCCGGCCGAACTGCTGGCCGCGGCCGTTGCCGGGCGCTGTCATCAGGATCAGATGATTCAACTGCACTGCCTGCTGGAGAGTGAGCAGGATAACCACCTGCTGGTTATTCGCAAAGGCAGCACCCTGCAGTGGCAGGAGCAGGCGAGCCTCCCCTCCGCACCCGCTACGGAGATAGTGCAACAGCAGCGTCACGCACTGCAGCAAAGCTCGCTCGCCCTGTTGCTACAGCAGATGCACGGCCGATATGAGGAGCTGCAACAACAGCGCGATGCGATGATACACGAAACCGAGCGGCTATCGGTCAAACTCAACCACAATCACAGGGAACTGAAACACCAGTCCATGCACGACACGCTGACAGGGCTGGCCAACCGCACGCTGCTGGCCGAGCGCGCCGCACATGCTTTCCAGATTGCCCGCCGTCAGGCATTCAACTGCTGCCTGATCGTGATGGACCTGAGCAGATTCAAACAGGTCAACGATGCGCTGGGGCAACTGGTCGGTGACTTGCTGCTGCAGGCGGTAGCCAGCCGTTTAAAACAGAGCGTGCGCACCTCCGATACACTGGCCCGGCTTGGTGGTGATGAGTTTGCCGTGCTGCTGCTCAACAACACCACCGAACAGGCGGCCATTGTCGCAGACAAACTGCTGCATGCGCTGATCTGCCCGTTTGAGCTGCAGGGACATGTGCTGAGTGTTGGCATGAGTATCGGCATTGCCGAATTCCCGACCCACGGCGAGGATATGCCGGTGCTGATCCAGCGCGCCGATGTGGCGATGCACCACGCGAAAGACAACAAGCTGGACAAGATGATCTACCACGCCCAGCTCGATGGGCACAGCCTTGAGCGACTCTCCCTGTATAATGATCTGAAGCATGCGATCGCCACCGGGGCGATGGAGCTCTACTACCAGCCGCAGGTACTGACAGCGGGTGACGGCATGCCGTCACTGGAGGCCCTGATTCGCTGGCCGCACCCTGAGAGGGGCATGGTATTTCCCGACCGCTTTATCCCGCTGGCCGAAGATTCCGGCCTGATTATCCCTATGACCTGGTGGGTCCTGGAAACAGCCGTAGCGCAGTGCGCGGCATGGCACCGCGCCGGGTTACCGGTGAAAGTCAGCGTCAACTTCTCCGCCAACTGCCTGCAGGAGATCGATATGGTGCAGCGTGTTTCCGACTGTATCCAGCGCCATCAGCTGCCCGATAATGCGCTCGCACTGGAGATCACCGAAAGCATGATCATGGCTGATCCGCATCAGGCATCCAAGGTACTGCTGGAGATCGACGAGATGAAGGTGGATGTGTCGATCGACGACTTCGGCACCGGTCACTCGTCATTGGCTTATCTGAAGCACCTGCTGGTCGATGAGCTGAAAATCGATCGCTCGTTTGTCATGGGCATGCACGATCATAAAAATGACGAGGTGATTGTGCGCACTGTGATCAGCATGGCCCACAATATGGGCCTGCGCGTGGTTGCCGAGGGCGTGGAGACACGCCGCGACTGGGATGCACTGGCCGCCATGGATTGCGATCGCATTCAGGGTTACTTCATCTGCCGGCCACAGCCGGTGGATTATATCACCGACTGGCTGGAAACCTTCGCCAGAGACGGTTTGAAACTGGGCGAATAACAACGACACCCGGCGCGCGACAGGATCCATAAAGAACATCTCACCGCAAAGGAGCAAGCGCCAGCGCTCCCGGCGCGCGATAGGCCAAAACCTTTTCACCGCAAAGGACGCAAAGGAACGCAGAGGAAAGACGAAGATGAATATGGGCTCTGGCACTGCACGATTCAGGTGTGCCCGGATATTCATGCGCGAGCGCGACACCGTATGAACAGGCATTCTCTTTTATTGCCTTGCTTTTCCTTCGCGTCCTTTGCGTCCTCTGCGGTGCCGGGCTTTGATTCTGATAGCAGTGATGCGCAAACTTGTAACTGGCAAGCGCCCCCCCTATGGGGCAGGTGACAAGAAGGGGCGGCTCAGCTGCAGTTCTTGCGAAGGCAGCGGAGCAGCGCTGTCGCGCACCCAGCTCAGGATATCGCGCCAGACCACCTCGGCCTGCAGATCACGCAACAGCATATGATAACCATTGCGATAGAGCTGCAAGCGCTGCTGCGGTTGGCGTATGGCGGGCCCGAAGGCGGCCCGTACGGCTGCGGCCGGAATCACCTGATCCTTTTCACCGTAGAGCACAAGCGCCGGCACGCTCAGCTGTTGCGCATCATCAAAGCCTGCCTGCATCAGGTTCACCAACCCGTAAATCGTATCGACGCGCGTTTTTTTAATAACCAGCGGATCACGCCCCAGTGCGATCAGCATCGCCCGGTTATCGGAGGCAACCACGCCGAGCGATTCACCGGTAAAGCGCTGCCACGGGATGGTATGGGCTGCCAGCCGCAAACCCCACTGCTGCCAGAGCGGCATCGCGCGCCAGCCCCGGACAGCGGGCGCCGACAGAATCACACCGTCCACCTGCAACTTCGTTTCCGCCAGCGCTTCCAGCACCACGGCCGCCCCCATACTTTCACCCAGCAGATAGACCGGCAGCGACCCGTACTGCTGCCGGATCACACTGACAAAGGCTTGCAGATCGAGGGTAAACATCTGCCTGCCCGGCCAGCGGCCGTGATCGGGTGCGGCACCAAAACCGCGCTGATCATAGGCGTAAACGGCAATGCCGCGCGCCGACCACCAGCTGGCGGCAGGGGCAATGAAGTGCGCATAGTCGTTGAAGCCGTGCAGGGCAATGATCACCGCCTGCGCCGGCCCCTGCGGTAACCAGCGCTGTACGGGCAGCCTCGCGCCGTCAAATGAGACGAACTGGCCGACCGTCATCAGCGGCGTAACCCGCGACTCTGCCGGCGTTATAAATTTCGGTGCGCAGGCCGTCAGCAGCGAGAGTAGCAGCAGGGTCAGGTAAAGTGTGCTGCGCGATTGCAGTTTCATGGCACAAGCCTCGTATGAGCATCGCCACAACACAATCGCTTTCATGCATAGGGCAGAGCCGCTATTTCTGTTATGCTCCCAGCACAGGGACAGAGAGGTGATCATGCACAACAACGCCGGAGCAACTCAGCATGCATGTACGTGATGCACTACAACAGCGACGCTCCGTCCGCGCCTTTCTGGATCGGGCGGTTGATCCGGCCCTGATCGAGCGACTGCTCGATGTGGCGCGCCATGCACCATCGGGTGCCAATATCCAGCCATGGCAGGTGGCCGTGGTCTCCGGCGCAACGAAACTGGCCCTGCAGGAACAAATCGGATTATCATTACTACCCGTTGCAGTGGCGCCAGCCCTACAAGGAACGCCAGCTGGCGTGCGGTCTGCAACTCTACGGAGCTCTGGGCATTGAACGTACGGACAAGCAGCGACGGCGCGAGCAGTGGGCGGCCAACTATCGCGCCTTCGATGCACCCGTCTGCCTCTTTTTCCTTATTGATGGCGATATGGAAGCCGGCTCATGGCTGGATTGCGGCATGTTTATCCAGTCACTGATGCTGGCGGCGGTTGAAGAGGGGCTGGATACCTGTGCACTGGCTTCAATGGGCGAATACCCGGCCATCGTCAAGGCTGAGCTCGGCTTTGACGAGCAGACTATCCTGCTCTGCGGCATGGCGCTGGGTTATGCCGATCATGATGCGCCGGTAAACAGTTATCGCACCCCGCGCGCAGATGTGCATACTTTCGCGCACTACTACACATAAGGATGAACAGATGAATCCCGGATCAATCGCAGTTATGGCCTCCGGTCGCGGCAGCAACCTCGCTGTTATTCTCGATGCAATCGAAGCAGGCAGCTGCCCTGTCGATCTGCGGCTGGTGATCTCCGACAGGGCCGGTGCCGAGGCACTGACCATTGCCCGCAGGGCAGGTGTCCCCGAGGTAGTGCATATCAGTCCGAAGCAGTATGCCGACCGGGCAGCCTTCGATGCCGCCTGCGCCGATGCTATTGAGGCCGCCGGATGCCAGTGGATTGTACTGGCAGGTTACATGCGCATTCTCTCTCCCTCTTTTGTACAGCGTTTTGCCGGTCGCATTATTAATATTCACCCTGCCCTGCTACCATCGTTTATCGGTGCGGATGGCGTGGGTGATGCACTGACTTACGGGGTGAAGCTCAGTGGTTGCACAGTCCATCTGGTAGATGAGGTGCTCGATGGCGGCCCGATCCTGGCTCAGGCAGCGGTGCCGGTATGCGATGACGACAGTCGCGACAGCCTGCACCTGCGCATCCAGCAGGCGGAACACCAGCTCTATCCGGCCACGCTCACCCGCATCGTCACCACTGGTTTCCGGCTCGACGGGCGCAGGGTCATCTGGCTTAAACCGTAAACCTCTACGCCTGCTTTGCCCGCACACACGGCGGCAGGCGAAACAGACGATATTTATCTTTGTGCGTCACATCACTTTTCCCGCCACCCTCTACAACTAGTTTCGGCAAAAAAACAGGGAAGGGGCCGCAAGCGAAGGCGGTTGCAGGGAGATGCAAATGCACAGTATTCACAAGCGAACATGGTTATCAGGAATCACACGTGTGGCAGCAGCCATGCTGTTGATGCTGCTCGGCGCCTGTGCAACCCACACCTCTCACGTCTCTATGGACCGGGACACACAAAAAACCGTACAGGTGATCGGCCTGCCGCAATTCAGCGTCAGCCAGCAGATCGATATTCGTCAGGAAAACCCCGTTTACGCCATTATCGGCATCAGCGCCAAGATGGTGCAGCAGGTCGCACGTCAGGCCAAACGTATCCAGTATCGGGATGAAAATCCGGAACTGCTGCAGGAGTGCCTGACCCAGATGCGTGAAGGCATGAAGCAGCGCCTGCGCAAACAGGGGTATATCGTCAAGGATCTGGACATGACCTACTGGCAGGCTCTCTCCGGCCACCGCAAACAGGATCCGCGGGTTGAAGGCGTCGATGCGCTGTTAAAACTGGATATCAAGCAGTTCGGTTATTTTTCCGGCTCACCGTTCAAGCCCTATCGTCCGGGCATGGTCATGGTAGCCGACCTGGTCTCTATGGGTGACCGCAAGACACTGGCATCGAATGTGTATAATGTCGGCTTTGATCGCGAGGATATTTCGCTGCTCTCGTTCCGGGCCAGTTATGCAACCAGCGTCTATGTGGCGGACGAGCGCTATTTCTACAAAAACTTCGATACCCTGCTGTCAAAAGCCAAACAGAGTGCGGGCGGTCTGGAGTTTATCGCCCGGGTTGCTGCTGAATCAGTGGCCGGCGATCTGAAGCGGAGACAGACACACTATATGGTCGCCAAACAGTAAACTGTCGGGTTACCGAGCTACGTCACCCATCACATCTTGCAGCCGCTGCTGATGGGCAGGTGCGGCACTGCTCAGCGGCAGGCGGATCAGAAAGCACGCACCCTCACCCTGCTTGCTTTGTACCCAGATATCACCGCCGTGAGCATCAACGATACGCTTACAGATCGCCAGCCCCAGCCCTGCCCCCTCACCATCCTTTCGGCAACGTGCATCATCGGCGCGGAAAAAGCGATCGAACAGCGCCGCCTGTTGCTGATCTGCAATACCCGGCCCTTCATCACGCACGCCGATAATCACCGACTGCTCCACAGCCGTGGCCGACAGGTAGATGGCGGAGTGAGCCGGTGCATGCTTGAACGCATTGGAGAGCAGATTCATGATCGTGCGCTCGATCTGCGAGGCATCACCCATGATCTCCAGCCCGTCCTCAATATCCATCTCCAGCGCGACATGCTGGCTGTCAAACAGAATCAGGTGCTGTTGCCCCACCTCCTGTAGCAGCAGTGACAGATCGACAGGCGACTGGACCAGCTCCAGCTGACCGGCATCGGCGCGAGCCAGCGTCAGCAGGTCGTTCACAATACGCTGGATGCGGTTGATCGTCTCCAGCTGCTGACGCAGGATATGCTGATACTCCTGCTCACTGCGCGGATGACGCAGTGCCACCTCTATCTCGCCCTTGAGGATGGTCAGCGGCAGGCGCAACTCATGCGAGGCATCGGCAGTAAAACGTTTCTGCCCCAGAAAACTGGTTTCCAGATCGGCAAACATCTTGTTGAGCACCCGCACCAGCAGCCCGATCTCTTTCTCCTGTGCACGCGAAGTAAGCCGGCGCGACAGATCGCCCGCCGCCACCGCACGCGCAATGCGGGTGATTTCATGGATGGGATCAAGCGCCCGTTTCGCCATATAATAACCGGCGCCGGCACTGATCAGGATGGAGATCGCGCCGAGTATGCCGCCGATCAGGTACATCAGATTGAATACCGAGCGAATATCGGCAGTGCTGTGCCCCAGCAGCAGCGATGCAACAATGCGGTTGTCCCGGTAAATCGGAAAAGCAATCACCCGGATATTGGCCTTGTTGAGCAGCGATTCGGTTGAGGCAAACGCCGGCCTGCCGCTGCTAAAGGAGATGCCGAGCGCCCGGCTGATATCATTGCCGCCGCGATCGATCAATGAGCGGTCGGAGCGGAACAACTCCAGGCCATTGGCGCTGAGCAGCTGGATCGCACCGGCATAGTGGTCGGCAAAATTGCTCATATGGGCCGACCAGAAATAGCTGGAGGTATCTTCCAGGCTGCTGGCCAGCGAGGTAGCCTGATTGGCCAGCTGCTCATCCACCTCGTTGTATACCCGGTTGGAGAGGGCTGTATACAGCACGATGGCGGCAAACAGCAGAATGCCCAGCTCCAGCGACACATACATCAGCGCCAGCCGCCCGCGGAAGGTGCGGAACATATTGGAGCGCATCCGGTTCAGGATGCCGACAGGATTAATAGTCAGGTTGGTCTGCTCAGGCCTGCTGCGAATCATCAGCCAGCAGGTAACCCTGCCCGCGTAGCGTGTGCATCAACGGCACATCGAAGCCCTTGTCGACTTTGGAACGCAAATGGCTGATATAGACATCAATCACATTGCTCTCCGGATCAAAATTCATATCCCAGACATGCTCGCCGATCAGCGTGCGCGACAGTACCTTACCTGGATTACGCATCAGGTACTCCAGCAGCGCATACTCCTTGGTGGTCAAACGGATCGATTTACCCTGACGACTGACACGGCGGCTGATCGGGTCCAGCTCCAGATCGGCGACCTTCAGTATCGGCGATTTGCTTTCCGACTTGCGCCTGAGCAGCGCGCGAACCCGCGCCAGCAGCTCCTCGAAAGCAAACGGCTTGGCCAGGTAATCATCGGCACCGGCATCCAGACCGCGCACCTTGTCTTCAACCGAATCGCGCGCAGTCAACATCAGCACCGGTGTAGATACGCCACTGGCACGCAGTTCGCGGCAGACCACCAGACCGTTCTTTTTCGGCAGCATCAGATCCAGGATGATCAGGTCGTAATCATTGACCTCGGCAAGAAATTCGCCGTCTTCACCGTCATAGGAGACATCAACGGCATGGCCCTCTTCCTTCAATCCTTTCTGAATAAAATGCGCAACACGCTCTTCGTCTTCAACCACCAGAATCTTCATGCGGCTTAGTGTAGCATTGCACCAGCCGTTTCGTGAAGAAAGAATTTCTAGTCACCGGAGAGCCGAGCATGGAATACCGTATTGTCAGCAAGAAACCGTTATATCGCGGCTTTTTCTCGATGGATGCCATCGAAGTCGAACATGATCGTTTCGATGGCGGCAAGCAGACCGTGTTGCGCGAGAATATGGAGCGCGGTGATGCCGCCGCCATGCTGCTGTTTGATCCGCAAACCGATCAGGTACTGCTGCTTGAGCAGTTCCGTATCGGGCCCGTACCACGTCAGGATAACCCGTGGCTGATCGAGATTGTCGCCGGCATTGTCGATGAGGGTGAAACCGTTGAGCAGGCCATTGTGCGTGAAGCGCATGAGGAGGCCGGTTTTGTGCCATACCGGACAACCTGGCTGGGCCGCTACTATACGACACCGGGTGCCTGCTCCGAACGTATCGACCTGTTTCTGGGCCTGGTCGACAGCAGCACGCCTGCAGGTGATGGCGGCGGCATGGCCGACGAGCATGAGGATATCCGCAGCTACTGGGTTTCCAGAGCTGAGGCGATGCAGATGCTGACCGATGGCCGTATTGCCTCGGGCGCTCCAATGCTCGCCCTGCTGCTCGCCTTCGGCTGTCAGGGTGTGGTCAATAACAAATCTTTCACCACAGAGGACACGAAGGACGCAGAGTAAAGACGAAGTATATGAGCCGGATCTCTGCTACGGCACGTCTCCGGGGAACACGGATATTCATTCGCCGAGCGCGTCATACAGGAATTCTTTTCATTGCCTTTCCTCTGCCTCCTTTGCGCCCTCTGCGGTAAATGCTTTGGACTATCGCACTACGGAAACGCATTTGCTTGGTCTGAAGTGCGCTCGCGATTAGCGTGCCGCGATGACCCAAACAGCTACCCCCACCATCACCATTATCGGCGCAGGCCTGGCAGGCTCGGAAGCGGCCTGGCAACTGGCCCGGCGCGGCATCCGCGTGCGGCTGCATGAGATGCGCCCGACCACGATGACCCCGGCACATAAAACAGGTAACTGCGCTGAGCTTGTCTGCTCCAACACCTTCCGCGCCGATCATATGGAGAACGCCGTCGGCCTGCTGCATGAGGAGATGCGCCGCATGGACTCGCTGATCATGCGCTGTGGTGATGAAGCACGCATACCTGCCGGCACGGCGCTGGCCGTAGATCGCGAGCAGTTTTCAGCGCTGGTCACGGCGGCACTGATGGCCGAGCCGCTGATCGAGATCGTTCCGGGTGAGGTGACCAAGATTCCGGCAGAAGGCCTGGTGCTGATCGCCTCAGGCCCGCTCACCTCCGATGCGCTTTACGATCAGATTCAGCTGCTGACCGGCGAGGATCGGCTCTGCTTTTTCGATGCCATTGCGCCTGTGATAGATGCCGAGTCGATCAATATGGATATCGCCTACTGGAAAAACCGCTACGACAAGAATGTGGCAGAGGGCGAGGCGGGTGACTACCTCAACTGCCCGATGGACGAGCAGCAGTACAAGGCCTTTATCGCCGAGCTGGTTGCCGCCGACAAGGTCGCCTTCAAGGGCTTTGAAGACATCCCTTTTTTCGAAGGTTGCATGCCGATCGAGGAGATGGCCGAGCGCGGCGAGAACACCCCCCGCTTCGGCCCCATGAAGCCGGTTGGACTTGATCATCCGGTCAGCGGTGAAAAAGCCTATGCCGTGGTGCAGCTTCGACGCGACAACCGCATGGGCAGCCTGCTCAATATGGTCGGTTTCCAGACCAAGATGACCTACGGTGAGCAGAAGCGCGTATTCACCATGATTCCCGGCATGGAGCAGGCCGAGTTCTTCCGCCTCGGCTCCCTGCATCGCAACACCTTCATCAAATCACCGGCGCTGCTCGATGGCACGCTGCGGCTGAAAAGTGAGCCGCGCATCCTGTTTGCCGGCCAGATTACCGGTGTGGAGGGTTATGTCGAATCGGCCAGCATGGGGCTGATGGCCGGCCGTTTTCTGGCCGCCATGGCACATGGTGAAGAGCCGGAGGCGCCACCGGCAGAGACCGCTCACGGCGCCCTGCTCGCCCATATATCGCAAACCCGGGTTGAGGATTTCCAGCCTATGAATATCAATTTCGGTCTGTTGCCACCGGGCAAGAAACGCGATGGCAAGCGTCGTTTTTCACGCGCCGAACGGCGCCATGCCATATCCGATCAGGCACTGGCCGTACTGGATACATGGCTGCACGGTGCTGCGCCCGCCGACACTTCCGGTGCGCGATAGTAAAAATATTTTCACCGCAGAGGACGCAAAGGAGCAAGCGCCGGCGCTCCCGGTGCGCGATAGGCCAAAACCTTTTCACCGCAAAGGACGCAAAGGAACGCAGAGGAAAGACGAAGATGAATATGGGCTCTGGCACTGCACGATTCAGGTGAGCCCGGATATTCATGCGCGAGCGCGGCACCGTATGAACAGGCATTCTCTTTTATTGCCTTGCTTTTCCTTCGCGTCCTTCGCGTCCCCTGCGGTGAACGGGCTCTGTTTCAGATCAGGCGAGGATGCAGCTCACCGGCCATGCGGGTCAACTGCTGCTTGAGCCAGGCCGGGCCCGGGCGGTGATGCTGCTCAAAAGAGCGGCGCTCAAGCTCTCTCAGGGCCGGGATCAGCACATCCAGCTGGCGCGGCAGATAGATCAGCATCGCCTGCAGCACCTGCTGTCGGATCTCCCACTGCAGGCGACCGGCACTGCTATGCAGAATATTGAGCAGGGCATCATCATCCGATGGCGGCGACAGCTCGCACTGCTCCATCGCCAGCAGACGCGAAGAGAGCTCCGGCGGTAGCGACGCGGTGTCGCCACGCCATGCCAGAGCCAGAGGTCGCTGCAAATCGCGTGCGCGCTCCAGACAGTGGAACAGAGCCTGCGCCACAGGCACAGCAAGCACACCCGGCTGCACATCCAGCATCCACATCGAACTCTTCTCCAGCTCACCCATCCACTGCTGCACCAGCTGCCAGGCAGGCTGATCCGCGGCATCCGCCGCTACTTCCAGCAGAGCTATATGATCGTGTTCACGCGCCAGCGTGCGCAACAGATGTGTTTTTCCGGCAGGATCGAGTGAGCGCAGCCACAATGCGCCGCCATGCACGCACCAGAGCGCCATGCGATTACATGCCGCATCGACACCGTCATGGCGAATCCAGTCACCATAGTCGTAGCGCTCCGGCAGACTCAGCGCCAGCCGCATCTGTGCTTTTGACTGCATCAGCTGTTTTCCGCGCTGACAGCCTTGCGCATCCACAACACCATATACTGAATGCCGGAGAGGCAGGTAAAGGCAAACGTCAGCCAGACAACAACCTGCAACACCATGGGCCCCGGCGTCTGCCAGGCCATATCGGCCAGCACACACAAGACCAGCATAATCTGCAGGAATGTGGTAATTTTCGATGTAAACAACGGCGTCATCTCCAGCTTGTGCGTCACCATCTCATAGGCTGTCGCGCCGAGCACAATAACCATATCGCGGAACACCACAGCCAGAAACAGATAGACCGGTATATGCTCGAGGAAATAGAGCGCCACAATCGTGCTGATCAACATCAGCTTGTCCGCCAGCGGATCCATGAAGGCGCCAACCGTGCTGCGCTGGTTGAACATGCGGGCAATGGCACCATCAAGCATGTCGGTCACACCCGCGATGCCCATCAATAACAGTGCAAACGCCGGTTTTCCCTCGATGATCGCATAGACAATGAACGGCGTGATAATGATACGCGCCAGCGTCAGCATATTGGGGATATTGAGGATACGATCCTTCATCAACGGGCCGGCATCTCCTGACTGGCCACCCAGCCCTCGATGGTCGGCGTCAATACCATGCCGCGGCGGCTGAACCAGTCACGCAACCACAAATCATCCGAGCCTTTCAGGTGCAGGCGATACTGCTGCCCGTCGCGGTTCACCTGCCTGAGCGACAGATCGAGAATACGCGGATCCTGCAACAGGTCCTGCTCAAACAGAATCTGTTCAGACAGTGGCGCCTGACGTTGAACCTTCAGCAGCAGATAGCCATCCGCAGATGCTGATACGGCTTCCAGCGGCTGATCTGCAGGTGCAACCTGCGGCCCGGTAACAACGGGGAGGATAGGCTCCGCCGACGCCACATAGGCATCGCGCGCCTTGAGCAGCAGCTCATCCAGCCATGGCTGTAGCTGTTGTGCCGGGTCCCCTGAGGCAACTATACGCGTCTGGGCGAATTCACCCAGTCTTGTGCCGCCACGCACACTCAGGCTGACCTGCCGGCTATCCAGCCAGCGCCACGCCAGCACCAGGGCCGGTGCAGTACTATCTTCACTATAACCGATATATTCCGCCAGATTCTCCGCATGGCGCCGCAATCTGGCCGCGGATTCAGGCATGCTGCGCCCGGCCGCATTTTGCAAATCAATCGTCAGATGCCATGCCGGGGCCTCGGCGATATAGGGTATATTGTTGGCTTTCAGCCAGGCAAAAACACGCCGGGACTGAAATACAATCGTAACGCCGTCATCGCCCGGTGTCGCCCGCTGCAGAAAGCGTATCCCCTTTATATTGCCCGGGATATCCCTCTGCGCCTGTTGCGGCACGATACGCGCCCACAGACGTGGCAGCGCCATATCCGCAGCCTGGGCGATATTCGAACGCAGGGTATCAAGGGTAATGCCCCGCTCTGCATCGGGCGCCACCAGAACCTGCATACGCGCATCTGATGCAGCCAGTGCCGGTTGCGCGAGCAGCAGCAACAGCGCTGTAAACCATAGATGGGGAAGCAGGCGGCGCATTATTTCACCACACGCAGATGGCTGACCTTGCGCTCGCCCGGAGCGTCCGGTGCAGGCGCAGGTTCTTCACCGGTAACGGCACCGCCACCACCTTCAATGACGGTCATCGGCGATGGTGCAGCGGCAGGCTCTGCCTCCTGGTCACCGGATGGCTGATCGCTATCATCATCCGGCTGGTTGCTGCGCACGGCCTGGACCATGCTCTTGATAATTTCCGGTACACTGTCATCCCAGATGATCCCCTGCTCCAGCTCCCCTTCCGGCTGATAGGCAGCCCAGATAGTATGCATGGGGATGCGGCAGGCGTAAATCTGGCCGGAAAACGAGAAGTCGGAATCCAGACGGTCATCCCTGATATGAATTTGCTGCGGCATGCGCAGGCTCAGCACCAGACGCAGGGCGGGATCACCCTTCAGGTTATCCGGCAGCACCACATCGTCACCTGTGGCATCGACGACGATGTATATACGCCCGTAACGGTTGAAATAGTCGCGTAATTCCTTTGCTTTGGCTGCATCCGCAAAACTCAGACTCATCTCAGGATCTGCCCATCATGGTTGTAGCGACGTGGTTCATGTATGACTCTATGCAAGGTGATACCCCCGGATGCAGCCCAAGGCTAACGGCAAAGGGCAGGAAGATAAAATGCGGAGTGGCTCTGTAAGCCGGGTTCTGTCTCCCGCCGGAGCGGGGAGATGGTCATTCATCTGGGCCTGCCATTGCTGACAGGCTCGAGCAGCCTACCCGGAAGCAAACGCGGGCCACGTTTAGCGCTTCCCTATTTGGCCTTGCTGCGAGCGGGGTTTACCGTGCCCCGGTCCGTTACCGCACCGGGCGGTGCGCTCTTACCGCACCGTTTCACCCTTACCGCGGCACGCCGCGGCGGTCTATTCTCTGTGGCACTTTCCCGGGGTCACCCCCACCGGACGTTATCCGGCGCTCTGCCCTGTGCAGCCCGGACTTTCCTCGACAGGTTAAACCTGCCGCGACCATCCGAACCACTCCGCGCCGCGCAGTGTAGGAACTTTTTCGCATAAACGCACTGAGCAGATTTACCTCAGCCGGCTGCAAACAAATTTCCGCTTTGCTAACCGATTGACACAGAGCATCCTAATTCACGAGCAAGCGCATTAACTGACCGCCTTCGGCCAACATTAGCCATGCGTATTCACCATTTTCGCAGCGACCAGGAGATATCATCAAGAGCTATAGCTCTTGTCCTTTCTTTGACGGCAAAGAAATGAAAAGAAAAATCAGCAGGATAGCTGATTTTGGCGCCTAGAAGGCGGGGTGCGGCCCAGAGGGGCAGGATGGCCCGAATCAAAAACGCCCCGATATTTTGATTAGATGCCTATCGCGCGGAGGGACAGCGCCGCTTGCTCCCATGCGGGGGCCCAATCTGATTATTTACAGCCTGCAAGCGGGGGATTAAAGGCCTTGGTTTAGACTTTACTCCCCTTTCAGATCTGCTGAATCAAATAAATTCGGAGGGAGTAGAGCGGCGCAGCCGTGGCCCTTCGAATTTATGCGGATGAAGGAACTCGAAGAGCAGAGCTGTGGGGTGCCATTTCTTTGGTTCGTTTCTTTGGGCAAGCAAAGAAATGAACGCAGCAGGGAGCTTTACGGCCTGCATGTTAAAAAATGCTTGCGCTTGCGTCAGCGTCGGCATGACCTATCGTTGCCGGCATGAAGCCACTGACCATTTCCGACAACCCGCTCATCAAGGGCATCGATAACAATCTGCCGCTGTTTGATCAAATCAGTGCCGAGCATGTGCTGCCGGCGCTGGAGTATGCGCTCGCTCAGGCACATCAACAGGTGGCGGCGCTGACCGCGATCGAAAACCCGGACTGGCAAACCCTGATGCTGCCGCTGGAGGGCATGGATGAGATGCTCGGCCGTGTGTGGGGGCCGGTCACCCATCTGAATGCTGTATGTGATTCTGACGAAATGCGCGCTGCCTATCAGCAGGGCGTGGCGCAAATGTCGGAGTGGCATACGGAGCTGGCACAGAATGAGCTGCTCTATGCCGCCATGCGCAAGGTGCATGCGCGCAGTGATTTCGCCCTGCTCGGGCGTGAACGCCAGCAGGTGATTGAGCACGCGCTACGCGACTTCCGCCTCTCCGGCGCAGAGCTGGAAGGTGATGCCAGAGCGCGATTCAAGCAGATTATGATGCGACTCTCCGAGCTCTCTACCGCCTTCAGTGAGCATGTACTGGATGCAACACATGCCTTCGAGCTGCATCTGACCGATGCCGCCGATATTGCCGGCCTGCCGGATTCGATTGCGGCGTCGGCGGCCCAGCGGGCGGAACAGGCAGGCAAAAGCGGCTGGCTGGTTACACTGGATGCACCCTCCTATATCCCGTTCATGCAATATGCTGAAAACAGTGCCCTGCGTCAGCAGCTCTACACGGCCTATGTCACCCGCGCCGCAGAAGGCGAGCTGGATAACAGCCCGCTGATCCATGAGATGCTGACACTAAAAGCAGAGGCAGCGACACTGCTCGGGTTCAGCAACTACGGGGAGTACTCGCTGGCGACAAAAATGGCCGGCAGCGTCGATGAAGTAACCTCTTTTCTGCGTGAGCTGGCGGCAAAATCGCAAACCTTCGCCAGACAGGATGTGGCAGAGCTGAAGGCATTTGCCACGGCCGAGCTTGGCCTGAGCGAGCTCAATGCCTGGGATATCGGCTTTGTCTCCGAGCGCCTGCGCCTGCAGACATTTGCCGTATCGCAGGAGGAGCTGAAACCCTACTTCCCGGAGCAGAGTGTTATCGACGGCATGTTCGGTCTGGTTGAAAAGCTCTACGGCATAGTCATCCGCCCCAATGATGCTGTCCCGCGCTGGCACAAGAGTGTGCGTTATTTCGAGCTGTTTGACGCCGATGATGCACCGATTGCGGCATTCTATCTCGACCCCTATGCGCGGGCCCACAAACGCGGCGGCGCATGGATGGATGAGTGCATCACCCGCTGGCAGCGACCGGACGGGCAGCTGCAGCTGCCTGTGGCCTATCTGGTATGCAACTTCGATGCGCCGGTTGGTGATAAACCGGCGTTGTGGACGCATGATGAGGTAACCACGCTGTTCCACGAGTTCGGTCACGGCCTGCATCATATGCTGACACAGGCGAGCGAGCTGGGTGTATCGGGCATACGCGGCGTGCCGTGGGATGCTGTCGAGCTGCCCAGCCAGTTTATGGAGAACTTCTGCTGGGAAAAAGAGGTGGTGGATCTGTTCGCCCGCCACTACCAGACAGGCGAAACGATGCCGGACGCGCTGTTCTCCCGCATGCTGGCGGCCAAAAATTTCCAGACCGGCATGCAGATGCTCAGGCAGGTGGAGTTTTCGCTGTTCGATATGCTGCTGCACAGCACATTCAAGCCGGAGGGCACGCAATCCGTCCATGAACTGCTTGAGCAGGTGCGTGATGAGGTGGCTGTGCTCAGGCCGCCTGTCTTCAACCGTTTCGAAAACAGCTTTTCGCATATTTTTGCCGGCGGCTACGCGGCGGGTTACTACTCCTACAAATGGGCCGAGGTACTCTCAGCCGATGCCTTTGCCGCTTTCGAGGAGGAGGGGATCCTCAATGCCGCTACCGCCGCACGCTTTCGCGCTCACATACTCTCGGTCGGCGGCAGCGCCGATATCATGGCGGCATTCAGCGCCTTCCGCGGCCGCAAACCATCGGTCGACGCGCTACTGCGCCACTCGGGCCTGACCGTACAAGGAGATATACATGGATAATCACGTCACCATCACCGATATTAAAATGCCGTTTTTTTCCATGGTCTTTTTCATGGTCAAATGGGCCATCGCCTCGATTCCGGCATTTATCATCCTGACCTTCATCGGCGGCATTGTCTTTGCCCTGCTGGGCCACCTGTTCACGCCACAACAGTTCTGACGCAGCTGATACAAGCGCAATGAAACAGGCCCGCCACATCCTGAAAACGATTTTCGGCTATGATGATTTCCGTCATCATCAGGCCGATATTATCGATGCGCTGATTCAGGGGCAGGATGTGCTGACGCTGATGCCTACCGGTGGCGGCAAATCGATCTGTTACCAGATTCCCGCCCTGATACGCAGCGGTACAGCGATTGTTGTCTCGCCGCTGATTGCGCTGATGCAGGATCAGGTGGACGCGCTGAAACAGCTGGGCGTGAAGGCCGCCTTCCTCAACTCCACCCAGCATGCGGGTGAGCAGCGCGAGGTTGAAGAGGAGCTACGCAGCGGTGAGCTGGATCTGCTCTATATGGCTCCCGAGCGGCTGCTCAACGGCCAGATGTTACAGATGCTGGATCGCTGCCAGATCTCTCTCTTCGCCATTGATGAGGCGCACTGCGTATCGCAGTGGGGCCACGACTTCCGCAAGGAGTATCAGCAGCTCTCTATGCTGCATGAGCGCTACCCGGATGTGCCGCGCATTGCGCTCACCGCCACGGCCGATGCCCGTACGCGCGGCGAGATTATCGAGCAACTGGCACTACAGCAGGCGATGGTCTTTGTGAACAGCTTTGATCGCCCCAATATCCACTATGCAATCAGTGAGGCCGGTAACGGGCGCGAGGCGCTGTGGCGCTTTCTCTCGCAGCAGCACCCCGAAGATACCGGTATCGTCTACTGTCTGAGCCGCAAGAATGTCGAGGCCACGGCCGAGTGGCTGAATGCAAAAGGGCGCATTGCACTGCCCTACCATGCGGGTCTTGCCCAGGATGTCCGCAGCCGCAACCAGCAGCGTTTTCTGCGCGAGGACGGGCTGATTATTGTCGCCACGATCGCCTTCGGCATGGGTATCGACAAGCCGGATGTGCGTTTTGTCGCGCACATGAACCTGCCGAAAAATATCGAATCCTATTATCAGGAGACCGGGCGCGCAGGACGCGACGGCATGGCCTCCGATGCATGGATGAGCTATGGCTTGCAGGATGTGATCAACCTGCGCCTGTTTATCGACAAGAGCGATGCTGAAGAGCAGTTCAAGCGGGTGATGCTGCAGAAGACCGATGCGATGCTGGGCCTGTGCGAGCTAACCCGCTGCCGCCGACAGGCGCTGCTGGCCTATTTCGATGAAGCCATGAGTGAGCCCTGCGGCAACTGCGATAACTGCATCAATCCACCGCAGACATGGGATGCCACCATTGCCGCCCAGAAGGTGCTCTCCTGCGTCTACCGCACCGACCAGCGCTTCGGCGCACAATATGTCATTGATATCCTGACCGGCAAAAGCAACGAGCGCATGGCAAGAAATGGCCACGACAAGCTCTCCACATTTGCCATCGGCGCCGAGCACAGCGGCCCGGAGTGGCGCGGCATCTTCCGCCAGCTGATTGCGCACGGCTACCTGGTTGCCGATACGGAAGGTTACGGCGTACTCAAACTGACACCGAAGGCGTGGCCGCTACTCAAACGCGACTGCAGCGAGAGTGTGCAGTTGCGCCAATTAAGCAAACCCGCAGCAAGCCGGCAAAAAAAGACAAAGTTTACCGCCGCCTCAAACCTCACAGATGTGGAACAGACGCTGTTCGAGGCACTGCGCACCCTGCGCGCACGTCTGGCCAAGGAGCAGAACGTACCGCCCTATGTCATTTTTTCTGACAAGACGCTCTCCGCCATGGCCGTCGCCCAACCGCAAACACCCGGCCAGCTGCTGGATGTCTCCGGCGTAGGTGAAGCGAAGCTTGCCCGCTACGGCGATGCTTTTCTGGGAGAGATCACCGCTTCAGCCTGATCCGGCGCGTCGTCTTCGGCACTTCATGCAGCGGGTCTGGCAGACTCTCTTTTGATCTTGACCTTGATGGCCGCCTCAATTCCCACCTCCATCCTGCCAATCAGGGCAATGCCGCCACTGCCATTTACCCCCATATTCAGCTCGATCTCATCAATGCAGTAGCCATCTGCCGACTGCGGCAGCCCATCCATCACCTGCTGGAAATCACTTAACACCTGCTTTAAATTGTCTGCCAGTTCGGTCATATCAACCTGATAGGAGCGCAGTGTTTCAATGGTAGTGCTGGCCATTGCTTGGCGGGTGAACGGCGCATCGGCCGCATTGCCGGGCATTGTCTCTTCAGCGATTTTGACCCCGCTGACCGGTGTCGCAAACCGGGCCGGCGCCCAGATTTCAATTTTTGATGAAGCCATCTGACCCCTCCTTCTCTACCGGACTGGCGGCTGTGACTGCAGCTTCAATCGATATCGGGATGATTTTTCGCCGGATCTTCGGCCGTATCTTCAAACCAGCCAAAATAGTGCCGGGCACCGGCCTCGCCGGATGCGGCAAGTGCTGCCTTCCTTTCGTCGGTCAGATCAAAGTCGGTCGTTTTTACCCCCAGCGTGTCGACATAGACGGTACGGTGCCAGTCGTCGCTATGCAGGTGCTGGTTCTGCTGACTCTCCATAATCGTCGTTATCAGACCCCATGCATAATCAAACAGATCATCCACCTTGTGGTGTTCAGGCTCTGCACCATCGCGAAACACAGCGATCTCTTTGCCCGAATCCAGCCTAAAGCCCAGCGTCTGCTTGTTATAGAGATAGGGGCTGACCACCACCCCTTCTGCAGCAAGCGCCTCGTTATGTTCGCTATAATAGCCCGTAGCCCGACTGTGCCTGGCCAGCAGTGAAGCATCGATATATTTCTGCCGGTCAAACAGCTTGACCGGATAGTTATTCAGCACACCACCATCAACAAAGCAGTCACCCCGCACATCCCTGACCGAGGTAAAAAACAGCGGGATCGACATGGAAATTCGCGCAGCATCAGCCACGCGGGTACGCGGCGTATGCTCGGCGGAGAACACTTCCGCAAAACGGGTCGAGAGATTTGTCCCCACCAGATAGAGATCCAGGCAACCGCGCCCCTTCAGCTCGGCAAAAGTTGCATTCGGGTTGCCCAGCTTTCGCACAATCAACTTACCGATCCACGCCCTGAAAAAATCACCTTTGTACCAGCCGAACTTGCGCGTCAGCCGCTTGGTATCCCGGATCACGCCCCAGTCGTCATCCATAAAATTATTAAAGTTCAACTCCGACAACACCTCGGCTGTCTCTTCCGGCGTATAGCCTAGACTCAGCAGGATGGCATTGATGGCACCGGCCGATGTGCCGGCCACCCGCTCGACCTGATCAAGCACCCCCTTCTCCTGGAGTACCTTCAGTGCACCTACATAGGCGATGCCTTTCACTCCCCCGCCTTCAAATACCAAATTCCTGAATGGATAGATCATCACCACCTCCGTTACCCTGCTGCTTCATCGCGGCCAGAGCCGACCAGACCTGCGGGCCGGCACTACACAATCTCTTTAATAATTTTGACTCCCAGAAAAGCACTGGCCAGGGCAAACGCAACAATAATGCCCAACTTGGAAGACCAGTTCCGATCCAGCGGCCAGAGCCGCTGTTCGTGATATTTTGTTGGATCCAGCGACTTATCCGTTACCAGGCGCTGCCAGACCGCCGGCAAGTGCGCCTGACGGGCGGTAATATTCGCAATCATCGGTGTCAGCAGCAGAATCGGTATCCATACCGAGATCAGCTCCTGCCCCTTGCTGGGATCATCCGGATTGATCTGGCTTAGCCTGGATGCAATCGGTGCAATCAGCGCCAGCGAGAGCACCCAGTAGATATTGTTCAGCACCTGATTCCAGTGTTCCAGGCCGAACTCCTTGAGTGGTGACTGCGAATCCAGCTCAATGGTCAGCTGATGACTGCGCGAATAGGGCAGATGGTTAAACAGTGCAAACAGCAAGGGGTAGAGAATAAGCTGAAACAGTACCCATGCACCGATAAAGACAAGTGCAAACTGCTCGCCATAGAGCAGGTTTTTCAGCAGCAGCTGACTGGTGGGTGGATTAACAAACTGCATGGTCGTCGCGGCCTGCGCGATGCGTGTATCTGAAGTATTCCCGGCTGTGTCGGATGCCGCAGGCTTCAGGCAGACCGACGTGTCGCTGTGCTTTTTCGCCCACGCATCAAACAGCCATTTGACAAAAAAATCGGCGTTGTCACAGGCATACTCCATCTGCTCGTTGTAACCAGCCACTGCTTCTCCATCCTGTTGGGGCTGCTGATATACCGCATTAATCTGTTTCATATCCTGAGACATCAGGAGTAGTGGCAGCAACAGCGCCAAAGGCAAGCAGAAAACCAGGCGCCAGCGCCTGATGTAATCCACCAACTCCCCTGCCTCCGCAGGTGATAGCCTGAGCCCCTTCTTTTTCAGCACACCGGTATCGTTCAGGCTTTTCCAGGCATGCAGGAAGCTGTAACCAGACCAGTGCAGTAGCGGAAGCGTCGCCACAAAAAACAGCGGGTAGCCCCACCAGTTAAACTTCTCGCCATAGCTCAGGTAGTCAACCCCGGCAGCAGTCACCTCATCAAAGAGATCATATTTAAACGCCAGCGCCAGACAGCACAGAGAGTATGGCAGCAGCACGCCGATGACCAGCCGGGTTTCCGGTGTGGCATTCCGCCAAAATCCACAGCATTTCTCCTTCAGATAGCCGGCATTCATGATCCGGAAACCAAACGGGCAAGCTCGTCGAGCTTATCCGACAGGGCTTTGGCATCATCCAGATATTTTCCTGCCCCCTGCAGCTTGGTTCGCAAGCCGGAGATAGCCTTCTTAATCTTGCCCAAGCTCTGATTGACCGCCTCTCCGTTTGCTGTTGCACGGGCCACCTCATCAACGAGCTTCTGAAGCTTCTCATTATTTGCAATAAACTGCTGCTGAAACAGCTTATATTCCAAATCATCCAGCTCATCCCAGAGGTCGCGAAAATGATCCTCCTGGTCATTTAAACCCTTAAGGCCGGCCTCTGTCCTGAGACGACTTGCCTCACTCTTCAATGCTGTGATCTCACCCTGTAGCTCACTCATTGTATTGTTAACATTCATGGTTTCCTCCAGACTATCCTGCACTTATCGCCTGCAGGGATATTTTGACTGCATTCGCACGGTCCCTGAAATCCTCAATCTGTTTCACCCAATCCTCGTAGGAGGGCATAGCGGCTTTTCTCACCAGAGAGGCCTGTGATTTCAGCGCTGCATCAAAGACCGATCCGATGCTCTCAGCCTCTTCCAACTCCTGCCGCGTAGCGTCAACCTGCTGCAAACAGGCGGCCGCCTCGTGAAAAGAGCTTACCGGCACAGTCAGCAGCCGGTCTTTTCGCTTATTATTTTCTTCAAAAGATTCGATTTTATTTCTCAGTTCCTGCTCACTGCCAGCATAGCTCTCGATGGCTTTTTGCCGGGCCAGAACCGCCTCACTCCGCAAAATCACAATCAGCTCGTGAATCGGTTGATCGGCGATCATAATGGTTTGACGGATAGCCCTGTTGCGCACAAACCCGGAAACAATCTCACCAACCTGAACCAGTGCTGTAACCATATTCGACATCGGCCCCAGCCACGCTGCTGCCTCTTCACTCAAGTGATGTATTTTCTGGATGGTTTTGGCATGTTCGATGATCTTGGACGCATCCCCTACCAGCCCGTTAACTTCAGCAGAAATGGCATCTGTACTGTCATTGGAGGCTAGGCTCAGCAGTATTGAGGCATAGGTACCAATGGTTTTGAATGCCAGATGACGAAGCGCGATCGTCTGCTCATCCTCGACCGCTTTTTTCTGTCGGGCTTTAGCCACCTCTGCTGAGTAACTTTCAATCTGCTTCAGTGTCGGGTTTGCCTTCATCCAGAAGCTGCCCTTCGCCTGAATCAGGCTGTTTTCCACCCGTGCCTTATCGTTGACTGCCAGCTGCAGAAAATAGGCATCCCGCATGCTCTGGTTGGCATCCCTGAAATCGGTCAGTGGTTTCTTGTAAATGGTGGGGTCACAGCCCTGTAACAGCAAGGCCAGCAATGGAATGGCAAAAAGGGCGAAGCTCCGCCCGCATGGAGACAGAGCCCTGATCCGTCCGCCCTCTTTGATGCCTGTAGCAACTCTGTTGGCTTTTTTTCTTGCTCCAATGGCAGAAGCTGCCGGCCAGGAGTGCGCCAGTTGCGTCAGGACAGATGTTATTCTTATGACTTTCTGCATATCAACCTCTCTGATCGATTGCAGATTCCGGGTGGAAGCTCCTGTGTCCGATGAATGCGTTTTCTTGACGCCCCTTCCTCTTCTTGTCTGAGTATAGACACGCCAAATCCGGTTCCGCAAATTTTATTTTCACTATGATCTGATCGCGGCAGCGGGGCTCCGGGCCCGTTCGTGCGGCGTCCGGGCATAGTCGGAATGGCTGAAAACAGCCTGAGATTGACCCGGCAGACCTTCAAACGCCACAGGGTAAGAATCCAAGCGCGCAACTGCAGCGCTGTCAGATCATTACAGAGAGCGCCGGCTGTATCTCCTGTGTGCATGCCATGGAAGGCGGTGACAGCTATAGGAAGAGTGAATCGTCACGCTTGACAGGGTTGCACGGAGAGCGCCTCAGAACGCCCGGCTCTCGCTCTCCACATGCGGCTTCGGCTCAATCAGGATCGGTTTGCCGTAGGTCATCGGGCCGAATATCGTGTCGATGGTCGGACGCACCTTCAGGGTCAGTCCCTGCGGCACGCGGCCATCTTCAGCAGCAAAAGCCAGCGCCATATCCAGCATATCCATGGCACTCTTCTCGTTGAAGAACTCGAACATATTGAGGCGAAGTCGCAGCGGGATATCGGTTGCATCACCTGCCGGCAGGCGTACCGAATCGTGCAGTGTGCCGCTGATGGTTTCACGACCATCAAGGATCAGCGTCCAGTCCAGGCGGGTGAGCGTGGCGGCGATTTGATTGGCCTGCGGATTTTCCGAACGCAAATGCAGGGTCAGCTCCAGCGGCAGGTCTTCACGCGATAGCGCGAGGCTGGCGCGGGCGATCTGGTACATATTGAGCTGCTCCGGCGAATCGATACGCATCAGATCGATACCGGCCACCTTTACCGATGAGATATGGTCCAGTGTAAACTCTACCTGCGACAGGGTGGTGAGACTGCGCAGGCTGGCGCAGGCAGTGAAAAACAACGGGGTGATAACCGCCATGATCAACAGCAGTCGGTTCGGTGATTTCATACATCCTCCGGGTAGCGCTTGCCGAGACTACACTATATTGACGCCCAATGGTGTGCGGTAAATTACATCGTATGGCGCAAACAGAACGCCGTGCCGGCGATAATCGCCCACAACCATCTGGCGCGATCATACAAAATGCATAGACTATACCAGCACAACTTATAGCCAGTTTGCGCAGGAGGACATTATGCCATTTGCCGAGCAACAGAACATCATCGGACGCGGGTTCTATATCGGGCAGCGGCTGGATATCAAAGCCTTTGAGAAGGCCCGCCGTCTGGCAACCAGCCCGCTGATCATCAGCGCCGGCAGTCAGGGTGCGGCAGTGCTGTTTCGCTATGGTGTGGTCGTGCTGTTCGGCCTGAGCACCTCGGAGGAGGTCGCCTTCCTCAAGGATATGCAAGGTTTTATCATCGATCCCTTTGATAACTATGAGGTGGAAGAGATAAACCTCTGCCTTACCATCGCCCAGTCGAAACCGGAAAACAGCGGCCACATGCCGCTGGATGAATTCAATCTGCCACGCCTGCAGGTCGTGGCCAGCGTACTGGCCAAGAGCGAGATTCTGTCACACTACGAAGCTGAGGTGGCGCAAAGCTTCGATCGTATCGAGCCGCTGGCCCATGACCTTCAACATGGCGGCCGGTTCATGCACAAGGGACGCGAGCTGCTGGCCCATATCGGCGATGTGCTGATGATTCAGGGACGCATGGTCGGCCGCGTGGAGATCTGTGAAAAACCCGAGCTGCTGTGGGAAGAACCCCAATATGACCGCCTCTACCTGCGCATGGCCGAAGAGTATGAACTGATCGAGCGACACAGGGCACTCGAACGCAAGCTGGATCTGGTATCCAAAACGGCCGAAACACTGCTGGATCTGCTGCAGAACAGACGCTCACACCGTGTCGAGTGGTATATTGTCATCCTGATTGTGATAGAAATCCTGCTCACCATCTACGAGTTGTGGGGCCAGCATCTGCTGGGGTAAATCATATTGTCGGCCCGCTTCGGGTACGCAGATCAGGGAGTTTCGATGCGCAGTGCTATGGCAAAACATATTCTGGTAAAGACCAGGGCTGAGGCCGAGCAGTTGAAACAGCGGCTGGAAAGCGGTGAGCAGTTCGCCAGGCTGGCCAAACAGTATTCACTCTGCCCGTCGAAAAAGAAGAGCGGCGATCTCGGCGAGATTTTCCCCGGCCAACTGGTCAAACCGGTTGAGGATATCATTTTCAAAAAGGCCCTGCTGACACTGCACGGACCGGTAAAAAGCCGTTTCGGCTTTCATCTGATCATCGTCTATTTCAGAAGCTAGTATCGGGTCATAGCAGGATCTTTTCGACCAGCTGACAAGTATGCCGGAGCGACTGCTTTACTGCGTGACCGTGTTGATTCAGCATCTTTCGGGGTGAATACCATGAGTTCTGTTACGCCATCCGATTTGAGTGCCTTCGCTGTCGATTACCGGCAGGCACGTGCTGCATTTTTAACCGCTGCTACACAGGCCGGCGCACGCATCTCCACCCATGATCATCCGCTGACAGGGCCAAAGGGCGAGGCGCTGGCGACGGATCTGGCATGGCTGGGAGATGCCGATGCCCAGACCGTGCTGGTGCTGCTCTCTGCCACCCACGGTGTCGAAGGCTTCAGTGGCTCGGCAGCACAGATCGATTTTCTCCGCCGCATGCAGGCACTACCACACGGCGTCGCTGTGCTGATCGTACATGCGATCAACCCGCACGGCTTCGCATGGCTGCGTCGGGTCAACGAGGACGGGGTCGACCTTAATCGCAACTATATCGACTTCTCACATCTGCTGCCGGTCAACGCCGGTTACGGGGCACTGGCCGATGCCATCGTACCTGCCGCGCTGGACAGCGCTACGCTGGAAACATGCGACCGGCGTCTGGCCGACTATCTGGCAACGCATGGTCGCAAGGCTTATGAAAGAGCGCTATCCGGCGGCCAGTACGATGATCCGCACGGGCTCTTCTTCGGTGGTACCCGGCCCTGCTGGTCGCGCCTGATCAGTGAGCAGATCGTTACCGATTTCCGGCTGGCTGAACGCAAACGGGTAGCGCTGATCGATTTTCACACCGGCATCGGCCCGTTCGGCTATGGCGAGCCGATCTGCGATCACCCGCCGGGCAGCAGCGGTGTACGGCTGGCGCGCCACTGGTACGGCGATTCGGTGACGGAGCCGGCGCTCGGCACCTCGATCTCGGTGGCCAAGCACGGGCTCTCCGACTACGGCTGGATGCAGATGGTTGGCGAGCCACTGGTATTTATCGCGCTGGAATTCGGCACCTATCCCTTCGACGTGATGATGCAGGCGCTACGGGCCGATCACTGGCTGCATGCACAGGGTGTTGTTGATTGGCATGAAGCGCAGACGCAGGCCATCAAGGCCGGCATGCGCAAACATTTCTACCCGGCGACAACAGACTGGCAGCAGATGGTGCTCGTCCGCTCCCGCCAGTGCATCGATCAGGCTCTTGCCGGACTTGCCGCAAAGACGGGTTAGCCGTTGCGCGTGGCCTCAATGCGGCGGATAAACTCGTGGATAATGGTACTGTACAACTCACCCTTGAGCACCTTGTCCTCGACACCGTGGTCGATATTGGGGTTGTCATTGATCTCGATAACAAAGATGCCGTTGTCATTCTGTTTCAGGTCAACGCCATACAGACCGTTACCGATAAGGGCGGCCGCGGCCAGTGCCGTTTTCACCACCTCAACGGGGGCATCCTCGACAGGCATGGTGGCAAAACCGCCCGGCACGGATGAGCCGTCTGCCTTGTGGTTGACGATCTGCCAGTGGCCACGCACCTGTTTATACTGACAGGCATAGAGCGGTTGACCGTTGAGGATGCCGATGCGCCAGTCGTAAGAGGTATACATAAACTCCTGCGCCAGAATAATACGTGAGCGCTCAAACAGGGTTTTTGCCGCCTCCATGACCTTGCTGCGGGTATCGGCCTTGAACATACCGCGCGAGAAAGAGCCATCGGGAATTTTCAGAATCATCGGATAGCCCAGCTCATCTTCCAGACGCCGGATCACCTGCTCATCAAAACGGAGGCGGTTAAGGGCAATGGTTTTCGGCGTCGGCAGGTTCTGCGCCGACAAACGCTCCCACATATAGACCTTGTTGGTACAACGGATAATCGATTTCGGGTCGTCGATCACCGGCATCCCTTCGGCCTCGGCCTTGCGGGCAAAACGGAAGGTGTGATTGTCGATAGCCGTGGTTTCGCGCAGCAGCAGTGCATCGAACTCACTCAGCCGGCTGTAATCTTTTTTCTGGATCAGCTCGACATCAACGCGCAACTGCTTGCCTGCCTTGATAAAACGCTCCAGTGCGGCCGTATTCGACGGCGGCAGTTGTTCATTCGGATTGTGCAGGATGGCCATATCGTAGAGCGCCGGTTTACGGCTGCCGCTGCGCTTGCGCCGCGGCACGCGCGCATAGTTGCGCAGACTGCTTTCAAAAAAGTCGCCGAGGGCGGCTGTCACCTGATGCAGTCCCATCGGTCGGATCGAGCGGATCTTCCAGCCGCCACCCGGCTGGATGCTTAACTTAAGCAATGGATAGCGAAACAGATCAAACAGCTCCGAGGCCAGGCGGTGAAAACGGGCGTCATCGCAGTGGCCGAAGAAAATGAACAGCTCAAAGGGGCCTTCGGGCGGCACAGCCAGGCGCTTGATCGTCTGCTGTAGCTGACGCTCCAGATCGGGCAGGGCAAAGGCGTAGAGGCTCTGGCGTGAGAGATCGACGATATCGGCAACCGTCGGCATCGGGGTATCATTGCGCGCCTCGGCCAGCAGCGAGCAGTAGTAGCCGCCGCTCAAATAGGTGTAGTGGCGGCAGAGGTTGATGATGCGCATCGGCCGCTGCTGCGGAGTCGCCTGCCTGGTCAGATAATCATTGGCAGGGATAAGCTCCAGCCCTTCGATCTGCCATTTCCAGTCTTTCAGACGATCGACAATCACAGTATGGCGTACCGACATCATTGTTCTCCTTTCGTTAGCAGCAGTGTCGCATACTGGCGACGCGAACCATAGAAACGCATACGTTCGAACTCATTGCGCGCGACCGGAATACCGAAACAGGTGGTTTCGGACTGGCCATCATCCGTATCGACAAACGGTTCGTGGATGTAGACAAAACGCTTGTCGATGCCGCTGACCACAACCCAGTGCGGTGATTTGTCACCGGTCAGCCGGTAGGCACTGATCAGCACCACCGGAATCGCACCGTTGCAAAACTGCTGCTCCATCTCGACCAGTGGCAGGTGGCGCTCATGCAGCGGCAACCCCAGCGCGTGGATCTCCTGCAGGAAATCCTCCTGCACAATGCGGATCACCTCACGCTTCTCCTCGTTGCGTACCGAATCGATAAACATCACCGCGTCGCAAGAGGTAAATATCTCGGGCGTAAAGCCGCGATGAAATGCCGACAGCGCCAGTCCGAAAGGGCTACACCCGCCGTGGCCGGAGGTCATGAAAATACTGGTCGCCTCGCGCCATATCCTCAGCTCCAGCCGGCGACTCAGTGCCAGTTCGGGATCCAGCGATTTCATGGCCATCATCAAACTGGCCGGACCACAGGTAAAATCGAGAGTCTGGCCATAGTAGGGCACCGAACTCAAATCAGGGGCAAGGTTGGGGGCCAGCGGTTTTTCCATGCGCAAAGCCGCCGCATGATCCTCATAATAGTCGGGATAAACGTCAAAATCATGATAGCCCAGTTTGTGATAGAGCGCGATGGCAGTGCTGTTGTTGATATGCACTTCCAGTCGCATGGATACAACGCCATGCTCCAGCGCATCCAGCTCGCTGATCGCCAGCAGCTCGCGGGCAATGCCCTTACCCCGACCTTCGGGGGCGACGGCCAGTGAGTACAGACGGGCCATCGAGGTGTTCTGGTGAAACAGCACCAGCACATAGCCCCGCAGCTGTTCATCCTCATCAAACACAAACAGCGAGGCCTTGCCGCGAGTCAGCAGATGGCGAAAACTGCGCTCGGAGAGGCGGTCGGTGGCAAAGCAGCGATTCTCAAGCGCTACCAGCGCCGGAATGTCGGTCAGGAGAGCCGCCCGGATCACACCGGAACCACATAAAAATATTGCATCGTCGAAAGCTGGAACTGCGCGCGGCAACCGTCAATCGGCAACACCGATCAGGGCATATTCCACGCCACTGACAGCCTGTATCGACAGCCCTCTTTTGCGGAGTACGGGCAAGCAGAATAATAAAAGGATTCAACTCTCCACTGTTTTTCCCTAAGCTGCTGGCCATGCATCGATTATCTCTTCTGCTACCACTTACTCTGCTACTGCCATCTGTGGCATTTGCATCATCAGGCGCGGCCGCCCCGCTGGATATGACCATGACCTGGTTCGGCATAGCGGCCCTCATCGTGTTTGTTTTCGCCTATGCGCTGGTGATCGGCGAAGAGACGCTGCATATGCGCAAATCCAAGCCTGTGATGGTCGCGGCAGGCATCATCTGGATTCTGGTTGCCCTCGCCTTTAATGCAGACGGCGACACCACCAGTGCACACACACTGGTTCAGCATAATATTCTTGAATATGCCGAGCTGCTGCTGTTCCTGCTTGCCGCGATGACCTACGTTAACACGATGGAAGAGCGCAATATATTTGCAACCCTGAGGGCCTACCTGGTGTCGAAGGGGCTATCGCTGAAAGCGATCTTCTGGCTGACCGGGCTGCTGGCATTCTTTATCTCTCCTATCGCCGATAACCTGACCACCGCGCTGGTGATGGCCGCTGTAGTCATGGCTGTAGCCCGGGATAACGCAAAATTTGTCACACTCGGATGCATCAATATCGTCGTTGCCGCCAATGCCGGTGGCGCATTCAGCCCCTTTGGTGATATCACGACACTGATGGTCTGGCAGAAAGGCATGGTTGAATTTCAGCAGTTCTTCGCACTGTTTCTGCCGGCCATCGTGAACTGGCTGGTGCCGGCGGCAATTATGGTCTGGTTCCTGCCCAACGCTATCCCGCAAAGCGTTACCGAGGAGGTACATGTCAAACAGGGCGGTTACATCATCATTGCCATGTTTCTTGCCACCATCGCCATGGCGGTTCTGTTCCACAGCCTGCTGCATCTGCCATCGATGCTCGGCATGATGACCGGCCTTGGCATGCTCAAGCTCTATGGTTACTGGTTAAAGCGGGTGGCCTTCCAGTACGAAGAGTCCTTTGTCGGCAACACCCAGCTGGATGGCTCTCCCGGCGATCCGCCATTCGACATCTTTCATCAACTGCAGCGCTCAGAGTGGGATACGCTGATGTTTTTTTACGGCGTGATTCTCTGCGTGGGTGGTCTGGGTGCACTGGGCTACCTGAATCTCACATCGCACCTGATGTATGATCAACTGGGCGCAAGCTGGGCAAATATTCTGGTTGGTCTGATGTCCGCCATCGTTGATAATATACCGGTCATGTTTGCCGTATTGAGCATGTCACCGTCGATGGATGTAAATCAGTGGTTGCTGGTAACATTGACGGCCGGCGTTGGCGGCTCGCTGCTCTCTGTCGGCTCTGCTGCCGGCGTTGCCCTGATGGGGCAGGCACGGGGCACCTATACCTTCTTCAGCCACCTGAAATGGACATGGGCGATTGCACTGGGCTATATCGCCTCTATTGCAACCCACTTCTGGTTAACCGGCATGGTTTTTTAGCCGGCGTTTCGCCTTTAGTTAGCCGGAGCCACTCCCGCCGCTGCATTCTCTGCAAAGCTGCCGGCTCTGATAAAGTCATGAAAAGCGGCCTTGAATTTATGTTTGTTATCCTCCAGCTCTAGCCATGCCCGGTGTTTCCTGCACTCCGCATCAATCACCGGATACCACGTCTCGCACAGTTGCTTGCTGTTTCCACAGCGATCATGAATCGCTTCTATAAAATTCCACACCATAAAGGCGTATATATCGTATTCCATCAGCTGGTCGCCGCTACGGGTGATGCCGCCGCTATTCAGATGTGGCTTCTCCAGCGCCAGCTTCAACAGCTCAAAGTACATTGAGTCCAGCTCGGTATAGTGTGCCGCCTGCAGGGTTTGCCTGAAACTGGTCATGGAGTAGATCAGTGCTGCAATCGCCATGATCGTTGCAATGCCCTGAGCGATGGTGCCGATAATGCTCCACATGGCCGGATCAGCAGGGTTAGAGATGATATCCATTATTGTACATCCTTATGATTTGACGGGTCTGTTCATACAAGTGATACTGAATCTTCAACAGACGCCATCATTTGCGCGATACGCGGATCATCAGCGGGGCAATCATACACATTGTTGTATATCACCCTCAACCAGTGCTCCAGTTGCCGCCTGTTTATCGGTGGCAACAGCGATGGCTGAAACACCATCAGATCCATCTGCGGGGGCTCCCCCTCTCCGGGCAGCGGCAGCAGATAAGAGAGATCCCTGATGCAGAGACAGCCCAGCCGGCGGTAAAACTGCTGCCTGCGCTTGCGCATCGGCTGGTCGGCCGATGGCTCCTTATCGGAATCCACCTCCAACAGGCCGTAAACCGGCCCGCAACGCTGCGTAATATGTTCAAAGGTATGCAGGAACAGTTCTCTGCCCAGTCCCATATTTCGGTAGCCTGCATGAACAGCCATATACTCCAGCAGACAGAACTGCTCGTTGAACGGTGAATAGACGATACTGAAACCGATGACAGCATGCGCGCTTTTCAACAACAAGATGCTGTAATCATCGCGGCCTGCAATGGCGGCAATCTCGGAGCGGGGCTTGCGCTCGCGCAGTGTGATTGCATCAACATAGATGGCATAGAAGGCATCGAATAACGGATCACTATCCGATACCAGTTGCTGATAGCTGCAGTGATTCCCGATCATCTTTCCAGCCCCTTTCGTTGACCTTACAGGCGACAACCCGGTCAGTATAGGCGGGAAACCGGACAAGGCAAAGAAGCCGGGCTCCTTTCAATGCTGATGATGCGGGGGCTCTATCAGAGGTGGGTTATCCGCTACAGAGAGCGGTATGATAGAGTGACATGGAGCCTGTTGCGCTGAATGACTCAGGCCATTTCCAGACATGGTGCATGGGTCATGGCGGTTGCATCCGTATCCCCGCCGAAGGGAGCTATCCCCATCAGGAATTCCAGGTCGGATATCGGAATGTGGGTATTGCGCTCACTGATCCATTTCAGCAGTTCCAGTCGATCAGTAATACTATCCCGTGTAGTCATGCCCTGCCCCTTGGTGAAAGTGTTCTTGCCGGGACGCACACTCCACAGCAATGAGACATATTGATGTCAACGCTGTGACATACAGATGACAGAGCGCCTAATCGGAGTCCTGCAGCGGATCAAACAGGCTATTGCAGTGGGCGATAATAGTACGCTCCAGCGCAGCGCGTGGTATATCCAGACCCAGTTGCAGCATGGAAGTGACCGGATGATCGAGCATGCCACAGGGCACAATACCTGAAAAGTGTTTCAGATTCGGGCTGTTATTCAGCGCGATACCATGAAAGGTGATCCACTTGCGGCAACGCACACCGGCAGCTGCAATCTTCAGGCCGTTCACCCAGACGCCGATACCGCGCGCATCGCGGCTCGATTCAACGCCGAAATCCGCCAGCGAGCAGATCACCATCTCCTCCAGTCGCCAGACATGGCGATGCAGATCCGGCTGTTTGCGCAGATCGGCAATGACATAGCAGACCAGCTGACCGGGGCCGTGATAGGTCACCTCCCCGCCACGACCGGTCGGATAAACAGCAATAGCTTCCCCGTCCACATGCCGCATCAACACATCCGCATCACTGCCCGATGTGCCGATTGTATAGACCGGCGGGTGCTCGGTCAGGATCAGGCTCGGCGGCATGTTTCCTGCGAGGATATCGGCAACCACTCTCTCCTGCTCGATCAGGGATTCCGGATAAGCCTGCTGCTGATGGCGAATGACATGCATCGCTGCACTCTATGCAGAGTGATCGGCCAATGCATCCATGCCAGCTGTAAAACCGGATACGGCGAAGGTTTGCCAGACTCAGCCCTTTGAATCATGATCCCGGCCGAATCCTGTTTCACCGGAGTTACGCATGCCATTGAAGATCCTCATCATGCTGATGTTACTTTTCAGCGTACCAGCCATAAGCTCAGCCGCACCGCTGCAAGAGGCGACATTCAAGAACGGCGTCAAACTGATCGTCGAGGAAGACCATTCAGCACCGGTGGCGATGGTGCAGATATGGTTGAAAGTGGGCGGTCGCGATGAGGTGCCCGGCAAAACCGGTCTGGCGCATGTATTCGAACATATGATGTTCAAGGGCTCGAAAAAGCTGGCGCCGGGCGAGTACTCCAGACGGATTTCAGCCATGGGCGGTAATGACAACGCCTTCACCACCACCGACTATACCGCCTATTTTGAAACGATTCCCGCCGACCGTGTGGATGAAGTACTGGGGCTTGAAGCCGAGCGTTTTGCCAATCTGGCACTGCGCGATGAGGATTTTCAGAAAGAGATCCGCGTGATTATGGAAGAGCGGCGCATGCGCACAGAGGATGATCCGAACAGCCATATGTTCGAGGAGCTGTCGGCCGCTTCATTACGCCTGCACCCTTACCGCAATCCGGTAATCGGCTGGATGCAGGATCTGAAAGCCCTGACCATCGAAGATGTACGCGCCTTTTACAAAAAACATTATGTGCCTGGCAATGCCACAGTTGTGGTTGTCGGCGATGTGGATTTTGCCCGGGTAGAAAAAACCGTAGCCCGTACATTCGGCCGCATGCGCGCACGTGATATCGAAGCCCGCTTTAACCCGGTGGAGCCCGAGCCCTTCGGCCCCAAACGCATTCAGGTTAAACTGCCGGCGCAGCTGCCGATGCTGGCCATCACCATCCCGGTGCCTGTCTGGCAACCCGGCAAGAATGACAGGGAGATGGCAGCCCTGGCTGTCGCCACCCATATTCTGGCCGGCGGCCGCAGTGCCCGTCTGCAGCGGGAGCTGGTCGATGAGCAGCGCCGCGCATTTGCCGCCAGTGCAGGCTATGACCCGTTCAGCATGGGGCTGGATCTGTGGTATGTCTACGGCATGCTCGGCCCGAAACAGACAACTGCCGCCTTCGAGAAATCCTTATGGGCCCTGCTGGCGGACATGAAAACCCATCCGGTTGCCGCCGCTCCGCTGGCCGCAGCCAAGCGCAATATGATTGCCGCCGAAGTGTTCGCGCAGGATTCACTCTATCTGCGCGCCAAAGAGATCGGCCGCATGGAGGTATCCGGCATCGGTGCCGACCACCGCGACCAGTGGCTGCAGGCCATCGGCAACGTCACCGCGGCCGATGTCCAGGCAGCGGTAAGCCGCTGGCTTAAACAGGATCGCTCAACCACAGGCATCCTGACCCCGGAGGTGAAATCATGAAACGTCATCTGATGCTGACACTGCTGCTCCCTCTGTTGCTGATCTGCGCCCACACTGCCCGCGCCGTACCGCCCATTCAGGAGGCAACGATGGCCAACGGCCTGCGCGTGCTGTTGATGGAAGCGCATAATGTACCGATGGTCGCCATGCAGCTGTCGGTTGCCGCCGGCAGTCGCTTTGACGCCACAGGCAAAGCGGGTACCGCCACACTGCTGGCAGCCATGCTGGGCGACCATAGCGCACGCCACGATCACCGCGCATGGGCCGATCTGCTTGATGCTGATGCCATCCATCTGGGGGCAGGTGCGAGCAGGGATGACATGAGTATGTCGCTGACCGTGCTCAAAGATGCACTGCAGCCGGGACTTGATGCCTTTGCCGAAGCACTGCTTACACCCGGCTGGAACAAGAAGCGATTCACCATTCTGCAACAGGACTCCATAGCCGGAGCGCGCAAGGAGCTGGAGGACCCGGGGGCACAGGCCGCAACGGCCGCAGCTGTGCTGCTGTACGGCGATCACCCTTATGGCCACCGCTCCAGCGGCACGGTCACCTCACTGGCCGCGATCGGCATCACCGACCTTCAAAACCTGTACGCCAAACAGATCAAGCCAAAGGGCGCGGTGCTGGCGGTCAGTGGCGACATCACCATGGATGAACTGCTGCCGCTGCTCAATGCCCGCCTCTCCGGCTGGCAGGGTGCGCCCGCCCATGACCTGATGGATATTACACCTGCTGCTGTCGTGCAGGGCAAAACAGCCGATATGCAGCTGCCAACCAGCCAGACACTGGTGCAGCTGCTGCGTCAGGGGCCAGCCCGTAGCGATGCCGACTTCTTTCCTGCCTTTGTGCTCAATCATATTATCGGTGGTGGCGGCTTCGGCTCGCGCCTGATGGAAGAGGTGCGTGAAAAGCGCGGCCTCGTATACGGCGTCTACTCCTACTTTATACCACTGGCCGTGCCAGGCCCGTTTGTCATTACCCTGCAAACCAAAGCCGATCAGGCAGCCGAAGCAGAAAGCGTGGTGCGCGATGTCATGCAGCAGATGGCTGATGGCAAAATCACCAAAAAGCAGCTGCAGGCCAGCAAAGACAACCTCAGTGGCAGCTTCGCCCAGCGTATGGACTCCAACCGCGAGCGCGTGGGTCTGATTTCAATGATCGGCCTGTATCATCTGCCGCTGGATTATCTGGCTACCTGGACCGCCCATATTGATGCAGTGACACTTGCTCAGGTCAAGGCACAGGCTGCGCTCTACCTGCAACCTGCCCAGTGGAACCGTGTACGTGTCGGCGCCAATCTGGGGAGCAGTACCGGCAAATGATCATCACCGCAGGAGTATTGCGCGGGCGCAAGATGAACGTGCCCGATCTGCCGGATTTGCGGCCGACACCGGCCAAGGTGCGTCAGGCGCTGTTCAATATTCTGGCTGATGTGGACGGCATGTGTGTACTCGACCTGTTCGCCGGCTCCGGCGTCATCGGTCTGGAAGCGCTATCGCGCGGAGCCGCATCACTGATCTCCATCGAGCAACAGCGACGTGCCACCCGCAACATGGAACAGATATGTGCAGAATGGCGACTGAGTGATCAGTGGAAGATCTATACCAACGGCGTGGAGCGCGCACTGACGCCGCTCACCGGCCAGCATTTTGAGCTGATCTTTGCCGACCCGCCCTATAAACAGGGATTCTGTGAACTGCTGCCGCAGTGGTTGGACAGGCAACAGATCGGCTGTGACAAACTGGTTATTGAAGAGTCCTCCCGCGTCGATCCCCAGTGGCCGGCCGGATGGACCTGTGAGCAGTCCCGCCGCTACGGAGACACCACCCTGCATTTCCTCTCCCGCTCATAGGTTTTAACCTATGGTCGGCGCAGGCTGGTTAAATCCGATAGGACAAGAGGATGCTTCGTTACTAAGCGTGCGATTCAACCATCCAGTAAGTCTGATGTACTTGCTCCGCCAATTTCTTTCAGGCTACAATCATATTTACAGCTTGAGCTGCATAAACTTACCTTTGCCACTAAATCGCAAAGGAACCTCAAAAGCGGCGGCCCCTTCCAACCTTTCAGTTTGTTCAATAATTGCCGGCCACCATCGCACCAGTTGATGAGCCTTAGACCAGAAGTTTTGATCTTTCCAACTTTTCCCGAGCAGAAATACGATCAATCCAGCTCGCCGAAGCACCTCTGGCTCCATGGATTTTTTGAATTTGTCCTGGCTGATAACAACCCAGCCGCCTTCATCGGCTAAAGTCTGTATCCACTCAGTATCTTGGGTATTGGCAGGAAACATGTCACGCAAAGCTATAACGGAATGTGTTTTGTTCGAGGCGAGATAGGTCAGTTCATGTAGCGCCCGCGCAAGTGCGGGGGAAAGATTATTGTCCAGAAAGAATTTCAAGCTGCTAGTCGTTGTTCGAAGCGAATGGCTGCTTCGACAGCCTTCACCGGAACTTCAAACTGGGATGCAACACGGCGCTTGTCTTTTTCTTCCGCCTTCCATGCATCGTATAGAATATCCGTGCGTATCCCGATATCCGTGATGATCGGCTTGCCGAAGGCGATAGTCGGATCAAGTACGACCTTTTTGCTTCTTTTCATTGGAAACCAGCGCGATGCCCTGTCACCAGCAACGAATTCAATCCCCTCATAAAGCGATGGGCGGATAACCTTCTCAAACACAAACTGTTTCTTGCGCAAATCAAGCATGGCCTGTTCGCCGGTTTCACGCACAGCATCCCAGAAAATAGTTTTTCCATCTGTTTGAAAACGATGGCTGGTAAACGGATAGGCACTGTTAAACATCTCTCGAGCATTGTGGGAGGCAATGCGAATGCCTTGGAGAGGAACGCCATACTTTCGGAACTCCTTAACGAAGCGGATCTCCAGTAAATCATGAAAACTGAGTCCCTCCAGATCAGAGCCTGCCAATTCGGTTTCCCAAAGTGGGGGCATGCTTTTCGAGCCTGCTTTGTATCCATGCAGCCAGCGCCGTAGCTCACCAGACTTGATGCCGGTCAGCCGTGTGGCTTCCTGAAAGGTGTAAAGTCCGATACCCGTGAGCTGCATGAATTCGCCACGCCTCCTTAAGATTTCTGGTCAAGAAAACTTAATGACAGAAACCGCGTGTTATATTGCCAGCAGACTAAGCCCTTGAGTGGCTGAATTCAATTTTGATTGAAAAAATATCTGCAGGTTTTTACTTCGGGAGGGCAAGCAGGTACGTTTCGGATTCTCAATCAGGAGGATTCCAGTGCCACACATCCGCATCGCCACCCGTCGTTCCCCGCTTGCCCTGTGGCAGGCAGAATATATTGCCGCCGAACTGGAGAAGATGAGTCCGGACATTACGACCGAGCTGGTAAAGATTGTTACCCGTGGCGACAAGATCCTCGATGTGCCGCTGGCACAGGTAGGCGGCAAGGGGCTGTTCACCAAAGAGATCGATGAAGCGCTGCTCGACGGACGCGCCGATGTCGCCGTCCACTCGATGAAAGATGTACCTACCCAGCTGCCCGCAGGTACCAGCATTCGCGCCTATCCCGAGCGGGCCGATCCGCGCGATGCCATTGCCACCATTACCGGCGGAGGCCTCGATACGCTGCCTGAAGGCGCCACCATCGGTACCTCCAGCCTGCGCCGCGTCGCCCAGCTGCAGGCGCTCTACCCGTCATTCCGTTTCATCTCGGTGCGCGGCAACATCCAGACACGCCTTTCCAAAATGGGCACTGAAGTAGATGCTATCATCCTCGCTGCTGCCGGCATCCGCCGCATGGGCATGCAAGATCAGATGCATGAATTTATCGATACAGAGGTGCTTATGCCGGCAGTGGCACAGGGTACGCTGGGTATCCAGACACGTAATGGTGATGACGCCATCAATGCGCTGGTTGACCGGCTCAATGATACAGACACGGTGGATCGCACACGTGCCGAACGCGCTTTCCTGGCTCGCCTGGAAGGCGGCTGTCAGGTGCCGATTGCAGCATTTGCAACGCTCGATGGTGATCAACTGACCCTGAAAGGGCTGGTTGGGTCCGTTGACGGAAAGATTGTAATCAGGCGTGAAATTATCGGTTTACGCTGCGATGGCGCTGCCATGGGCATTGCGCTGGCCGATGAAGTGCTCGATGCTGGTGCGCGCCCTATTCTCGAGGCCCTCTACGCCGAAGGTTAAGTCAAAAGCTTTTTTTTGCCGCTTGTGAGGCGTGTCACAGAGCTGACATGAAATGGCGCTAGCGTTAGCCGCACAGCAGCAGAAAAAAGCATCCTTGAAAAGATTGGCAAGAAGCGGAGCAGGCACTCCGCTTTTTTTGTGCCCGCAACAGAGGCTAGCTACTAGCCATCAGCCGCCGCGCAGAGCCCGCTAGCCGCCGGCAAGCTTGGCTTTATGCCCCTCTTTCTCCAGCAGTAGCAGCAGCTTTTCACGGTGGTCACCCTGAATTTCCAGCTCATCGCCCTTGACCGCGCCACCGCAACCGAGTGATGCCTTCAGCTTTTTCAGCAACAGTTTTAGCCCGCCCGGATCCAGCGACAGACCATCAATCACACAGACCGATTTACCACCCCGCCCCTTGCTTTCACGACGAATGCGCACGCCCTGCTTGCCCGGTTTTTTGATAACCGTCGGCTGATTGCCCGGTTTTGCCCGGTTTTTCCTGCCTGCGGGCTTGTCCATGGCCTTGGCCGTCTGCCCCTGTTCGGTGGAATAGACCACCCTGTATCTGTCATCCATGCGCCGATAATGACATCGATCATGATAATTCCCAATGTTTTGTGAGGCTTTGGGCACCCGCTCAACACCCCGGATGCTTGGCTGTGCCTCAATACAAAGACCACAATCCGGCTGCCGGTTGCTGCTCTGCATAGGGTGGGGCATTATTCGCCTTCACTAAACTTTACTGGGGGTGCCATGTCTGCACAGCAGAACCAGGGCGCGGGCATCATGCGTGAAGGTGTGTTCTACGATGAGAGCACCCTGCATCAGCTGCATGATTCCATGTTATATATACGCCGCTTCGAAGAAAAAGCCGGCCAGATGTACGGGCTGAAGAAAATCGGTGGCTTTTGCCATCTCTGTAACGGACAGGAAGCGGTATGCGTCGGCTTGCAGCATGCTGCCGAGGCCACCGACTATATGATGACCAGCTATCGTGACCACGGCCATATTCTGGCTCGCGGCACCGATCCGACAGCTGTCATGGCTGAATTGCTCGGGCGTGCCGGTGGCATCGTCAAAGGCAAGGGCGGCTCGATGCATATGTTCGACATCAGCAAAAACTTTGCCGGTGGTAACGGCATCGTCGGCGAACAGGTGCCAATCGGCCTCGGCTTCGGCTTCTCCAGCTGGTACCGCGATGACGGACGCGTCACCATCTGCATCATGGGTGATGGCGGCATCAATCAGGGCGCAGTATACGAATCCTTCAATATGGCAGCGCTGTGGAAGTTGCCGATCGTATTCGTTGTGGAGAACAACCAGTATGCCATGGGCACATCGCTGGAGCGTGCTTCGGCTGAAACCCAGCTGTTCAAGCGCGGTATCTCCTTCAAGATCCCCGGCATGAAGATCGACGGTATGGATGTACTGGAGTTTGAAAAACAGATGCGTGAAGCCATTGCCCACGCTCGCTCCGGTGAAGGCCCTATTCTGGTAGAGGCGATGACCTACCGTTATCGCGGCCATTCGATGTCCGATCCGGCTACCTATCGCACCCGCGCGGAAGTGGATGAGTGGCGTACCGGCCGTGATCCGATTGCCCGCCTGCAGGGGCAGATGGTTGAAGCGGGACTGGCTACGGAAGATGATTTCAAACAGAAAGATCGCGACATCAAGAAGGCCGTCGTGGCCGTTGCCAAGGCTGCTGAAGCGCAACCGGAACCGGATGCGGCTGAGATGTGGACAGATGTATACAGCGACCCGATTGAGGGCGGCTATCCCTATTCGGGCAAGGTGAGTTAACGATGAAAATAACCTACCGTGAAGCACTGAATCAGGCCATGTGTGAAGAGATGGCACGCGATGATCGCGTGTTCCTGATGGGCGAGGAAGTGGCTGAATATAACGGCGCTTACAAGGTCAGTCAGGGCATGCTCGAAAAATTCGGCTCCAAGCGGGTGATCGACACCCCGATTACCGAGCTCGGCTTTGCCGGCCTCGGTGTCGGTGCCGCCATGACCGGCCTGCGTCCGATCATCGAATTCATGACCTGGAACTTCGCCATCCTGGCGCTCGACCAGATCGTCAATGCTGCTGCCAAGATGCAGTATATGTCCGGTGGCCAGTATAAGGTGCCGATGGTATTCCGTGGCGCCGGCGGCTCTGCTGCCCGCGTGGGTGCCCAGCACTCACAGAGTCTGGAAAACTGGCTGGCCAATGTACCGGGGCTGAAGGTGGTGATGCCATCGTGCCCTGCCGACGCCAAGGGCTTGCTCAAGGCCTCTATTCGCGACAATGATCCTGTGGTCTTTATTGAAAACGAGATCAATTATGGTGATGTCGGCACGGTTCCGGAGGGTGAATATATCATCCCGCTGGGCAAGGCGGATATCAAACGCGCAGGCAAGGATGTCACTATTGTTGCCCACTCGCGCATGACCGGCTTCGCGCTGGCTGCTGCTGTTGAGCTGGCCAAGCAGGGGATCGATGCCGAAATCATTGATCCGCGCACCATCCGCCCACTGGATGAGACCACGATTCTGCGCTCGGTTGCCAAGACCAATCGCGTGGTCACCGTCGAAGAGGGCTGGCGTTTTGCCGGCATCGGCGCCGAAATTTCCGCACGCATTATGGAAAAGGGCTTTGATGATCTGGATGGCCCGGTCATTCGTGTCACCGGCAAGGAAGTACCGATGGCCTATGCCGCGAATCTGGAAGCGATGACGCTGCCCAGTGTTGCCGATATTGTAGAAGCTGCGCGCGTGGCGTGCGGCAAAGCCTGATAAGTATTGATCCACTACCAAGGGTACGAAGGACACGGCATTTTCACTTGCATGCCTTTGTGTACTTCGTGCCCAAGCTTGCAGAGGTAAAGCATGCCGATTGATGTATTTATGACCCAACTGTCGCCGACGATGACCGAAGGCAAAATCGCCCGCTGGCTGAAGAAAGAGGGCGATGAGCTGGTTTCCGGTGATGTCATGGCCGAAATTGAGACCGACAAGGCAACCATGGAAATGGAAGTGGTGGATGAGGGTATACTGCACCGCATCATTGCCCCGGAAGGCTCAATCATCACGGTCGGCGAAGCTATTGCCGTGATTGCCGAGGATGGTGAAGAGGTTGCGGCCGATTACCAGCCGGCCGCCGGTTCACCAGACGAAGCCGCTGCTACAGCAGAACCGGCCAGCGAAGCCGCAGCCCCCGCGGCTGCACCGGCAGCCGTAGCGCCCGCACCAGAGGAAGCACCGGCGGCACCCGCCCCTGGCGGCCGCATTGCCGCGAGCCCTCTGGCACGCAGAATGGCAAAACAGAAGGGCATTAACCTCGCTGCCATTACCGGCACCGGTCCGAACGGCCGTATTGTTAAATCCGACATTGAACTGGCGATGCGTCGCGGCATCAATATCGGTGGTGCGACTGCTGCCACCACACCGCCACCGGTCAGGCCACTGCCTGCTGGTCCCCTGCCTTATCATGCCGATGAGTACGAGCGCGTTGAAAACTCGATGATGCGCAAGGCCATTGCCCGCCGCCTCTCCGAATCCAAACAGCATGTGCCGCACTTTTACCTGAGTGTGGATGTCGCCATGGACCGGCTGATGGATCTGCGTGCCCAGCTCAACAGCGCCGCCGACGGCAAGTTCAAGCTCAGCGTCAACGACTTCGTCATCAAGGCTGTCGCCAAGGCACTGGTCGATGTACCGGCGGCCAATGCCGCCTGGACTGATACCCATACGCTGATGCACAAACATGCGCATATCTCTGTTGCCGTGGCCATCAATGGCGGCCTGATCACACCGGTGATCCGCTTTGCCGAGCAGAAGGGCATCGTGGATATCTCGACAGAAGTGAAGGAGCTGGCTGTGCGTGCACGTGCCGGTGAATTGAAACCGGAAGAGTATGCCGGTGGCACGTTCTCGATCTCCAATCTCGGCATGTACGGCATCTCCCAGTTTTCCGCCATCGTCAATCCGCCTGAAGGCGCAATCCTGGCCGTTGGTGCAACGCAGGAACGGGCCGTGGCCGACAACGGTGCCGTGGTTGTGAAGAAGATGATGACACTGACGCTCTCCTGCGATCACCGTGTTGTTGATGGTGCTGTCGGCGCTGAATTTATGGCTGCCCTGAAAAAACATATTGAGTGCCCTGCGGGCGTACTGATTTAATATTCAACACGAAGGACACGAAGTGATAGCAATCTGTTTTTCTTCGTGCAGTTCGTGGTAAATCTTTATTGATTAGGGAATAGAGGAAACACCCATGCCGATTGATGTATTTATGACCCAGCTCTCACCAACCATGATCGAAGGTAAAATTGCCCGCTGGTTGAAAAAGGAAGGCGATGAGCTGGTTTCCGGCGAAGTGATGGCCGAAATTGAAACCGACAAAGCCACGATGGAGATGGAAGTGGTCGATGAGGGTGTATTGCACCGTATTCTGGCCAGCGAAGGCTCCATAGTACCGGTTGGCTCACCGATTGCCATTATTGCCGAAGACGGCGAGGTCATTGCCGATGACTATATGCCCGAAGGCACTGTCGCCGAATTCTCTGAAGATGATCCGGCAGAAGAGGCGGCTGAGCTGGGCGCTGAATCGGCACCCGATGCGCAATCTTCTGCAATCATCGGCCATGCGGCGCATGATGCCGAGGAGGAGCTGGAGTTGAAGCTCAAGCCTGCCGGCCTGTTCAATGCTGATGGCGAATATGATGTTGTGGTTATCGGCGCCGGCCCCGGCGGCTATGTGGCTGCCATTCGCGCCGCCCAGCTCGGCCTGAAAACCGCCTGTATCGAATCCACCCATCTGGGCGGCATCTGCCTGAACTGGGGCTGTATCCCGACCAAGGCGCTGTTGCGTACGGCCGAGCTGATCAATGTCGTTAATCACCACGGTGGTGAGCTGGGGCTGGGCATCTCCGCCACCGCACCCGATATCAGCAAGGCGGTCAGCCGCTCACGCAAGATTTCCGAAAAACTGAACAACGGCATCGGCTTCCTGTTAAAGAAGAACAAGATCGATCACATCAACGGTTACGCAAAATTCGAAGCCGGCAACAAATTGATGGTTGAAGATGCGGACGGCAAAATCACCCAGGTGACCGCCAAGCATGTGATTGTGGCTACAGGCGCACGTGCACGCGCCTTTCCGGGCATGGATGTCGACAATGAGGTGGTGATCACCTACAAACAGGCACTGGTACCGGAAAAGACACCTCAGAAGCTGGTAGTCATCGGCTCCGGCGCCATCGGTATGGAATTCGCCTACTTCTACAATGCCATGGGCTCGGAAGTGACGGTGGTTGAGGCTGCCGATCAGATCCTGCCGCTGGAAGATCATGAGATCGCCAAAGTGGTTGAACGCAGTTTCAAGAAACAGGGCATCAAGATCATTACCGGCGCCATGGTTTCCAAAGCCGCCAATGTCGATGGCAAGGCTGTGGTTGCATATGAGGCCAAAGGCAAACAGCAGACAATTGAAGGCGACATCTGCCTGGTCGCTGTAGGCGTACTTGGCAATACCGATGGCATCGGCGCTGAACACACACAGATGCAGATCGAACGCAACACGATTGCAGTGGATGACTGGTACCGCACCGATCATGCCGGCATCTATGCCATCGGTGATGTGGTCGGCGCACCGGCACTTGCACATGTGGCCAGCCATGAAGGCACGGTCTGCGTGGAAGCCATTGCCGGCAAGCATCCGCACAGGGTGGATTACGGCAATGTACCGGGCTGCACCTACTGCCAGCCGCAGGTCGGCTCTTGCGGCAAAACCGAAAAACAGTGCAAGGATGAGGGTATCCCGGTCAAGATCGGCCGCATGGGCTATGGCACCAACGGCAAGGCCATGGGTCTGGCCGAAACCGAAGGTATGGTAAAAACCATCTTCCATGCCGAGACGGGTGAGCTGGTAGGCGCCCATATTGTCGGCGCTGAAGCGACCGAGCTGATTGTTACCCTGCAGCTCTCGCGCACGCTGGAAACGACGGAATCGGAGCTGGCGCATCATATGTTCCCGCATCCGACGCTGTCTGAAATGATTCACGAATCGGTACTCGACTCCGAGGGCCGCGCAATCCACATCTGATCGCATGCTTCGATGATCAAAAAGGGGTGCTTTCGCACCCCTTTTTTTTGTGCTTCGCCAATTTTCGATAAGTATGCTTTGTGAAACGGTTAGCGTGAATCTTGTGCCTGTTCTTGATCCCCCGCTAGCAGCCTGCCAATCCGGCCAGTTCAACAGCGGGAAAAGCGGCAGAGCCGCGACCGCTTTTGGACTTGTCGGATGGGGAACCCGTCAGGACAGGCTGGTTTCGGGGTGCCTTTCTTTGGTTCTTTCTTGGACATGCAAGAAAGAACGTTGAACAATAAACTGCGATGGCTGGCAGGGCGGCAGGCAGTGTTACCTATGTTTACATACCGTAAAGTTTTAAAACATGATTGTTCATGCTTTGTGCGTACAAAGAACGAACCAAGAAAAACGCCCGAAACCAGTCTGCCCTGCGGGGCCCGTATAGGCTTTCCTTGCCACTAGCCTGAATAATTCATAAACCTTTCAGGCGACCGATTAATATTGTTCACAAAATGGTTTAGTCTTATGCAATCGCCGTTATTTCGGCTCTGTTT
>PFXI01000036.1 GCA_002791575.1 Zetaproteobacteria bacterium CG_4_9_14_3_um_filter_54_145
CATCAATGCCAAGTATCTGTTGGTATAAATGCTTGTCTCTCATTAACCAAATATAGCTGATTCTTAGATTTTACCCACACAACTTCGTGAAGCGCCAGAAAGCTTTGCACCGATTTTACCCGCGTAGTTACGACGATAGCCTCAGGCGGCAGGTTATGCTCAATCGTATAAGCAAGCGCCAGGTGCGAGAGTCTGATCTCCAGCAATTGCCTGATCTGACTCAGGTCACTGCCGTAGCGATCAAAAAATCTGATTGCCCGCGCTTTCAACTGCTCCATGGTCAAGAGACTCTTTTCGCTCACCTGATGCACCTCCTTGTTGATAACACAGCCGTGCCACCCGGGCAGTTAACATGTTCAGACATCCACGGATGAGATAACAATCCACGCTTGCAGCAGTCTCGCATATATCAATGACCTGAGGTAGCAGGGCGTAACTGTTTGGCATGTATAATTTATGCTACATGCAAAAGCGACTCACCGCAGCGCCTACCCCAGAGCATCTGCGGTGCATGCCTTTGCCCAGAGGTTTTTCGTTTACGACATAGCGATCACGCATCTCCTTCTGCAAACAACGCGTGATTTCCCGATTCGACAAAAGTAGGCTGTCATCATGTTGGCCCGATTATGTAGCGCGTCCCTGCGAGGTGTCGATGCCGAGCCTGTGGATGTAGAGGTGGACCTGAGTAAAGGTCTGCCCTGCTGGGCTCTGGTCGGTCTCGGAGAAGCCGCCGTGCGTGAGGCGCGTGATCGGGTACGTGCAGCAGTGGTTAATTCCGGTTTTGAATTCCCGCTCAGACGCATCACCGTCAACCTCTCTCCTGCCGACCGGCGCAAGGATGGCTCGCATTTCGACCTGCCGATTGCTGTCGGACTGTTGATTGCATCCGGTCAGTTAACAGCACGTAGTAAACTTTCCCTGTCGACACAGGAACAGGGAGTAGATACACCTTTTTTAATTGGCGAGCTGGCTCTGGACGGCCGTCTGAACACTGTTTCTGGTGTGTTGCCGCTGGTAATGTTCGCCCGCACCCATGGTTTTCATGATGTCATCGTACCTGCCGGCAATGAACAGGAGGCTGCAGCCATCACCGGCATACGCGTATTCCCCGCCCCGAATCTGTTGGCTGTTGCCCGTCATATCACCGGTGTTAGCCAGCTACCCATAGCCAGTGGGGAAAATATCAGCCGCCCATCCACCCCTGTCGCTGATATGGCCGATGTGCGCGGACAACGGCAGGCACGGCGCGTATTGGAGATTGCCGCCAGCGGTGCCCATCATCTGCTGATGAGCGGTAGTCCCGGCGTAGGCAAAAGCATGCTGGCACAGCGTTTGCCAGGCATTATGCCACCCTTGACCCGCGAGCAGGCCATGGAGGTCACCCGCATCTACAGCATTGCCGGCGATACAAGCCGCCCGCCGCTAAGCCTGCAACCGCCGCTCAGACAACCGCATCATTCTGCTTCTGATGTTGCTATTATCGGTGGTGGCGGCAATCCGCGACCGGGTGAGATCTCCAAAGCCCATTACGGCATCCTGTTTCTCGATGAATTGCCGGAACACAAACGCATTGTGCTGGAAACGCTGCGCCAGCCGCTTGAGGACGGGCAGGTATGTGTTGCACGTGCGGCTGACTCGGTTGTCTTCCCTGCCCGCTTTCAGCTGATCGCTGCCATGAATCCATGCCCATGTGGCTACCTCGGCCATCCGGTAAAACCCTGTCGTTGCACACCATCACAGATCAGACATTACATCAGTCGAATCTCCGGTCCGTTGCTGGACCGTTTTGACCTGAGAATCCATATTCCTCCTGTTGAGCGCGAAGAGCTGGCTCGCATGCAAACAGGAGAAGATTCAGCGACAATCAGCAGGCGTGTGCTGGCAGCCCGCCATATGCAATACCGGCGGCTTGGCGAAGGTGGTGTTAATGCACATATGAGCACAGCCCAGATAGAACGCCATGCCCGACCTGACACTGCGGCGGCGAAACTGCTGGATCAGGCGATGAGCCGTTTTGCCCTGTCAGCACGCAGCTACCACCGTATACTGAAGGTGGCGCGCACGATCGCCGATCTGGCGGAAGCTCCGCATATCAACAGTGACCACATCGCCGAAGCACTGCAATATCGTGGTGAAGAGCTGTTTGAACACGTTTGAGTTGTTGCCAGCATAACAGCCGGGGCGCAATTCACGTCAAACCGGTGGATGCGCTTGCATCGGTATCGGCGAGCGGTAGAGTCAGGCAATGGCAGACGATAACAATCCGCATACGTGGCTGAATGAACACGGTGACTATCTCTACCGTTACGCTATCTCCCGCTTGCATAACGAGGAGCAGGCATCGGATATGTTACAGGAAACCCTGCTAGCCGGCTGGAAAGGGCATACAGGCTTTTCCGGACAATCTTCCGTACGCACCTGGCTGGTTGGCATCCTCAAGCACAAGATCATCGATCATATCCGCAAGGAGATCCGGGAGAGAAACCTCATGACGGCTGTTGAAGCCGACCCGACAACCCCCTATTTTGATACCGATGGACGCTGGCATGAGGCGCCACATGCCTGGCATGAAAGTCCCGAAGCGTTGTGCAGTAGCAGCCAGTTTCATGACGTACTGGAGCAGTGCATGCGTAAACTGCCGGCAAGTCAGCAAGCTGTGTTCCGCATGCGAGAGATCAGCGGTGAGGACACTGAGTCGGTATGTAAGTCTTGCGACATTACATCGACCAACCTGCATGTGCTGCTGTACAGGGCGCGCATGGCTTTGCGACATTGCCTGCAACATCACTGGTTTGAGCAGGAGAAACATTGATGAAACATGCATGCAGAGAAATCAGCAAGCTTGCCTCCGACAGTCTGGATCGGCCGTTGTCGGTATGGGAGCGCCTGCGTTTCAGGTTCCACCTGTCGATGTGCAGCAGTTGCAATAACTGCAATGAGAATATGATACTGATCCGGAAATCAACGGCATTAATGCAACAGACCGACTACGGGCATGCTCGCCTGAGTGAAGCACAGCGCCAGCAATTGCATGCTTCGCTGGATAAAAATCTCTGCGACTAGCACTAACGGGTACAACACCTGTTTCGCCAGGCCTGTTAGAAAGCAAGAAAGCGGATGATGCAAACGTCCGGGTCTTACTATTTATCCTTCAGACTCCATACACCGTCCTACTCCGGGTCCCGCGCCTGTAGAATCGTTATAGATCCGCATCTGTTTTGTCAGACGATTGATATTTTCCGGTATCTGGTTTGGTGTTGTCTTCTGGAAAGATCGTCATCAATCCGTCGCCGTAAATTTCCGTATGCGTCTTTTTATGGCCCAGATAGAGATATTCATAAGATGTTTTATGCACATCGAGGAGAAACTGTTACAACGGTTTAACTGACCTTGGCCGGCAGTTCAATGACCCAGATATGAAAACCGGCTGTCCCGCTACGAACCTGATGAACCTTGCTCTCTTCCCGGTCTACCTTGCGGTCGGAATGAAAATATATCCGGCCATTATTGGCAATCGTGGGCGCGCCGTCTCTGGCCTTATCCACGGTCAGTCGCATCAAATCACGGCCATCACGGCCGATCATCCATATATCCCAATTTTCCTTGCTGATATGACCTTCAACGGTTGACCCGCGATTGGAGGTGAAAGCGATCCACCGGCCATCCGGACTCCACGTCGGCTGCACATCAATATGCTTGCCTTCGGTCAACTGCACCAGATCTGACCCATCGCTATTCATCATGAACAGATGCCACTGGTGGTTATCCTGCATAGAGAATACAAGTCGCGTGCCATCGGGTGACAATGACGGATTTGCCCCCGGCGCCAGCGCCCTTTCCGCCCCCTGTTCACTGATAAGGACGATGCTGGAATCGTATCCTCTCGTCTGCCAGTTGTTGAACAGGGCTTGCGTAAGTTCATGCCTTTTTGTGGTCTGCAGGCTACTCTCCCGGTTAAGGCGCACGGCTATAATGCTGCCATCATCGAGTATCAACGGCGTTTTCAACTCGCCATCCAGCCTGCGATATAACCTTCTGATCATGCCGCCTGTAACCGGCTTCTGCCACAGTCCCAGGTTATCCGTCCGATAGGAGAGAAAAGTCACCTGATCTTTACCGTGCCAGGCCATTGAATCAAGCAGTTGCTGATCATAATCGCTGACCACGCCGACCGGGTCACCATTTTCAAGCGAGCGCAAAGAGACAAGCTGTTTGCCATGTTTACCCGACACCGTCAGCAGGTATTTGCTGTCCGGTGAAACCTTGGCATACATCTCGCTCTCGCCCGGCTCCAGCGTCAGCAGGCTGGCCTCTTGCTCATGATCACTATGCTTATTCTTCTCCTCGCCGCTAATAGACTTGCCAGCGTCATCCAGCCAATCCCACAGATCATCATCCGCATGTACGAGCGGCGGGACCACCAGCAAAAGAAGAAGCAGGGCTGCAAGAGACCGTATCAGAGACATATCGTTTCTACTTCAGCTTTAACTGCCAGATATTCCAGTCTGAACCGGTGCCGGACTGTGGATTTTTCGGGTCCCTGTCAGAATGAAACAGCACGGTATCGTTATCCATCCATGCCGGTCCCCCATCGGTGGCACGTGCAGCATTGGTCAGTCGAGTGACACTGTTTTTATTCAAATCCATCATATATATCGAGGTATGCGTCACCGACCCTTCCGTGTCGCGGTTGGAGACAAACAGCAGACGGCTGCCATCGGGACTCCACGCCGGTTCAAAGTCACCGAAATCGGAGTCGGTCAGCTGCACAAGCTCACCACCATTGATCTCCTGCATCCACAGATCATAATTACCGTTCGTTTCGCGAACAAAAACCACCTTGCGTCCATCCGGAGAAACAGCGCCGTCAAAGGCATTGGGAATCATCGTTAAATCATCGCTTTGACGATCTAATACATAGAGCGATGGCGGATCAAATTTATTCGTATTACCGGCCTTGGTCGCCTTATAGCCGGACTTAGGCCTGAAATTATCTGAATCGTAGGTGCGCCAGAGCTGACCGATCAGTTCGAAATGAGGATGTTTGCCGAACTCGTTGAGCATTTCATTCTGGCGTACCTTCTCGAATGGTGTATCAAAACACCAGACCTGTCCGTCCGGGCTGGCATTGAGGTGATAGGGCAGCACGCCGCCGCGATAAACTGCGCCCGAGACAATAGAAAGATGACTCTCGCCATGACCACGCCACATCCATGCGGAGATCGGCCCCACGCGATTACTTACATAGCCAACAGAACCATCCTGAACGGCCACACCGAAACGGATGGTCTCGTCCAGAACCATCGGTTTAACTTCCCGCACGGCAGACTGCGGAGAATGCTTGGATACACGTACCACACTGCCATGGTCGAGTACCATGGTACTGTAGACCATAAAATCACCGGCAACCGAAGGGTAGATGCTATCCACACCTTTATTAACGATCAGCGGAGTGACCGGATAGAGCGCCTCTTTTTCATCGTGCTGGCCAAAACCGGCGGCAAATACCGGTTGGCAAACGATTAGTGCGGCCGCAAAGCCTGCCAGTAACAACTTGGTTTTCATGAATACTCCTCCATAATCATCAGTGTGCGAACTATGATTGGAATCAAAGTGAATCGCTTGTGATCTGGATCACAGATGAATGTATTTTAACGGGGTATTCATCGCGATTTGTAATCGCAGGCAGGTAAAAAACGTGCCGCTCAGATTTTACCTTCGGACTTTAAATCATTGAGCAGGTCTTCGTAGCTGACAATCGGCTCATAATCCTGTGCCTCAAACGCCATCAGATTCTGGTGGTCCTCTGCCAGCAGGGATTTCACGGCTTCGTTCACCACATCCGAGATGGAGCGGTTGGTACCTGCTGACTTCAGTTTCAAAGCCCTGTGGATATATTCATCAAAATAGACCGTACACTGTTTTGTTTTTGGATCGGACATCACTCACCTCTCGCAATATGGTATGGTACCACCGATTGCCGGTGCATTTTAGTACCAAGACATTAAGACGTCAAAATATCAAAATGCCTACTCCTTGCGATGTTCCTTATAGTAGTTGATCAGACCGTTGGTCGATGAATCATGTCCTTTTGAATCATCATAATCATCCAGCTCCGGTAAAATATTGCGAGCCAGTTGCTTACCCAGTTCCACACCCCACTGATCGAAGGCGTTCACATCCCAGATGGTACTCTGCACAAATGTTTTATGTTCATACATGGCAATCAGGCTGCCCAGCGCGCGCGGTGTCAGCTTCTGGAACAGAATCGAGTTGGTCGGCCTGTTGCCCGGAAACACCTTGTGCGGCAGCAGCGATTCCAAAGCCTCACCGCTCAACCCCTCTTCGATCAACTCGTCGCGAACTTCCTGTTCATTTTTACCCAGCATCAGCGCCTCGGCCTGGGCAAAGAAATTCGACATCAACATCGGATGATGCCGCCCCACCGGATTTTTGGTCTCAACCGGTGCCAGAAAATCACATGGTATCAGTTTTGTACCCTGATGGATCAGTTGATAAAATGCGTGCTGCCCATTGGTTCCCGGCTCGCCCCAGATAATCGGACCGGTGGAATAATTAACCGGGCTGCCGTCATGCTTTACCCGTTTGCCGCTGCTCTCCATATCACCCTGTTGAAAATAGGCCGGAAAGCGGTGCATATATTGATCATACGGCAACAGGGCATGGGAATCGGCATCAAAGAAATTGTTATACCATATCCCCAGCACCGCCAGAATAACCGGCACATTCTCCTCCAGCGGGGCTGTACGAAAATGTTCATCCATCTCATGCGCCCCGGCAAGCAGTTTTTCAAAATTATCCATGCCGATATAGAGTGCAATAGAGAGGCCGACCGCACTCCACAGTGAGTAGCGTCCCCCTACCCAGTCCCAGAACTCGAACATATTGGCAAGATCAATACCGAATGCGGAAACAGCTTTGGCATTGGTGGATACAGCGACAAAATGTTTGGCCACGGCGGTTTTACTGCCACCACGGGTCAGGAACCAGTCACGCGCCGTGCGGGCATTGGTGATTGTCTCCTGGGTGGTAAAGGTCTTGGAGACAATGACAAACAGCGTCGTTTCCCTGTGTAGATGGCGAAGCGTTTCAACCATATGCGTACCATCAATATTGGAGACAAAATGCATGTGCAGCATATCGCGACCGAACGGCGTCAGCGCTTCGGTCACCATCACCGGCCCGAGATCGGAACCGCCTATACCGATGTTGACGATATCGGTGATCGGTTTGCCGGTGCTACCCAGCCATTCTCCCGAACGGACCGCTTCAGTAAACTCGCGCATTTGTCTCAATACCCGGTTCACATCGGGCATCACATCATGGCCATCCAGCATTACCGGCTTGTTGGAGCGATTGCGCAGTGCGGTGTGCAGTACCGCACGATTCTCGGTGTTGTTGATCTTCTCGCCATTAAACATGCGCTGGGTCCAACCGGGCACATCACACTCCTGAGCCAGGTTCATTAACATACGCATCGTATCTTCAGTAATGATATTTTTCGAGTAGTCCACCAGCATATCATTAAAATGCGCAGAAAATCTTTCAAAGCGATGCGGATCGGCTGCAAACAGGTCACGCATGTGAACCTGTTTCATCTCCTCAGCATGCACCGTCAGTTTTTTCCATGACTCCAGCCCAGTCAAATCAGACACGTTCTCCCCCCCGGTGGTATTCCGAACAACAATGCATATTGTATCGATTCGGTCGGCGTAATGCCAATAAATACCGCTGCGGGCGCAAATCTGATTCGGGTCTGCGCAGCACTCCTGCCGCTTGGTTACCTGCGGCATCTATCACGTGGTTTATCTGACGCGGAATGTGCTAGTATCGTGCACCGATTTGGGGGGAACACATGTCTGGACTTAATATTGTATTCATCGCTTCTGAAGCGTCACCATTGGCTAAAACCGGTGGTCTGGCTGATGTAGCTGGCTCTTTACCGCATGCACTCAAACATCTGGGTCATGATCTGACTGTGATCCTGCCTTTCTATCGCCGCCACTTGCATCAGGCTGGTATAGAGACCGCGCCACTGAATCAGACCATTGATATCTGGGCCGATGGCACGCAGCGCAGCTGCCCGCTGCATCAGGCTATATACGATGACTTGCGTTTTATTCTGGTGGAGCAGGATGACCTGTTCGACAGAGATGGCATCTACGGCCCGGCCGGCGGCGCCTATGATGATAATCTGCTGCGCTATCTGCTTTTCAGTCGTGTTGCGCTGGAGGCAGCCGCCAGACTCGATCGACCGGTAGATATCCTGCATTGCCACGATTGGCAGACAGGCATGATCCCGGTTCTGTTAAAAACACAGTACCAGCATTATCCCAGCATTGCCCATGCAAAGACCGTATACACCATTCATAATCTTGCCTATCAGGGCTACTTCCCCGCCACCTGGATTCATCGCCTTGGTCTGCCATCGCATCATTATCACCCCGAAGGCTACGAATTCCATAGCCAGATCAACTGTATGAAAGCTGCCATTGCCGATGCTGATGCCCTGACCACGGTCAGCCCCACCTATGCCGAAGAGATCCTGACCGCAGAATACGGTTGCCACATTGAGGGGTTCCTGCGCAATCACGCTTACAAACTCAGCGGCATCGTCAACGGCCTCGATATTGATCAGTGGGACCCGTCAACAGACAATGCTCTTGCCGCCACATTCGCAGCCGGACATATCGCCGGCAAGAAGCAGTGCAAGGAATCCTTGCAACAACAGTGCGGTCTGACTGTCTCGGCAGACACCCCCTTACTGGTATTGATTTCACGCTTGGCCGACCAGAAAGGCATCGACCTGATGATGGCCAATGTGACGAAATGGGTGGATCGCGGCTATCAGATTGTGGTGCTGGGCTCAGGCGATACGGTTACCGAACACAGCCTGCATGCACTGGCCGACACCCATCCATCCAGCGTCTATTTCTGGCGCGGATTCAACGAAACACTGGCCCGCCAAATCTATGCCGGTGGTGACATATTCCTGATGCCTTCGCGCTTCGAGCCATGCGGTTTGGGCCAGTTGATGGCTATGCGTTACGGTACTGTACCGGTTGTACGTGCCACAGGTGGACTGAAAGATACAGTCATTGATCATGCCGCCTGCCCCGAGCATGCCACCGGTTTTCACTTTACCGATGCTACGCCTGAAGCCTTTGATGAGGCGCTGGAATCTGCCATCGCCTGCTATCGCCATCCCCATCACTGGTCGGATATCCGCACACGTGCTCTGAAACGGGATTCATCCTGGGAAGCATCTGCCGCAGCCTATACACAGCTCTACAAGCATCTGCTGGAGCGCTGAGCAGCATGCCTAATGTGCTGGCTGCCGATATCGGCGGCACCAATATTCGCGCTGCAATTATTGATGCAGCAGGATCCATTCTGCACGAGCAGCGTGTCGAAGCGCACCTTAGCGACCCGGACCTTAGTGCTGCAGATATCGTCAGCACGATTGAAACTGTGCTGCGCCCCATGCTGCATCACGATACAAAGGCTGTAGGCCTGGGCTTCCCCGGTTTTTTTCGCGGAGACAGTGGCATACTCGCAGCCTCTCCCAACCTGCCCAACATCAGAGAGTTGGCGCTGGCTGATACCCTGCACCGGGCGATGGGTATCCCTGTAGCGGCACAGAATGACGCATTATGCGCTGCAATCGGCGAGCATCGTTTTGGCATCGGCCGGGGTGTAGAAAACCTGTTGCATATTACGCTCGGAACCGGCGTTGGCGGTGGCCTGATCCTGAATGAGCATGCATGGACAGGCGAGCACGGCATGGCTATGGAGTTCGGGCACCTGCGCGTCGCAGACGAGCGCCTCTGTGGCTGCGGATTGAACGGTTGCCTGGAGACATATGCTTCGGCTACAGCTGTCTGTAACAGTTATACCAAAGCCACCGGTGAAGCATGCCGTAGCGATGAGATCTATCAACGCGCCTGTAGCGGTGATGAACAGGCAAAAAACGTTATCGAACAGGCCGGTCATTATCTGGGTGCAGCCATTGCTGAAGCGATCAAGTTGTTGGATCTGCATACCGTCTGCATCAGCGGCGGCCTGACCGGCGCATGGCCTATCCTCTACCCTGCCCTGATAAATACATTAAATGCGCGACTGATTCCACCTATGCGAAGCAGTGTCAACGTCTGTCAAACCAGCCTTGGCGACAACGCCGGCCTACTCGGTGCTGCTGTCATTGCCCGCAACATGCACAGATAGCTACACTGCTGATTGATTGCGCAAGCCTGTCAGATCATATTATGGTTATCGAATAAGCTCAAATTTTGACAGCAATATCTCCACAACCGGCAACATCACCCGTCGACATCCTGGTAAAAGCAGAAATGGTTTTTACCGCTGTTTTTCACAGCATACATCGCAATATCCGCCTTGCTGAGCAGCGCTTTGCATGTATCAGCATCACCCGGAAACAGGGAGATACCGATACTGCAACCGATCGTGCATTTGCTGTCGATTTCAGGGTATGGGGCGGAAACGTTAGCAATGATCAACGCCGCTTTTTCTGCCGCGTTACCGGCCGCTTGCAGAGCGGGCAGGATTACGGCGAATTCATCACCGCCCAGCCGCGCTACCGTATCAACTTCGCGCACACTGCCAAGTAAACGCGCGGCAACCGTCTGCAACAGCAGATCCCCCGCCTCGTGTCCCAGCGAATCATTAATCTCCTTGAATCCATCCAGATCGATAAACATCAGCGCCAGCTGCGAGCCGTTACGATGGGCCAGCGTCAGCGACTGAGTCAGCCGATCATGGAACAGGGCCCGGTTAGGTAAACGGGTCAGGTGATCAAAATGGGCCATATCACGGATCTTCTCTTCGGCTTGTTTACGCTCCGAGATGTCGCGGGTGATACCGACAAAGCGGCGGACACTGTCGATCATCACCTCACTTATTGCCAGATCCATCGGAAAGGTGGATCCATCCTTGCGCAGACCCGTTACCTCGCGTCCTGTGTCGATCACTTTTTTCTCGCCTGTTGTCATATAATGGTGGAGGTAACCATCATGCTCACTGTGATACGGCTCCGGCATCAGCATCTTCACATTCCTGCCAAGCACTTCATCATCGGCATAGCCAAAAAGCGCCCTTGCCGATGCATTGAATGATTCAATGCTGCCGTCTGCCGTGATAGTGATAATGCCATCGACAATGTTATCGATCACAGCAGCCAGTTTATCAGTCTGCAGCGCTACCTCCCGCTCCAGCTTCTCGGTGGCATACTGCTGCTTCTCGGCAAAATCGTTTATCGCTTCGTAGAGCGTACGCAGCTCATCCTCTGCCGATACCGCATCAACCCGCATCGTCAAATCGCCGGCCTGTAGCGCCCGCGTGGCCTCAGCCAGCCTGACAACTGGCCTGACGATTTTTCGCGACACAAACGAGAGAATCAGAAAAAACAGCAGCGTGCAAATGATAAAGCTGATCAACACCATGCCTTTGAACATCGATGCGTTAGCTGAAAAGACCACGTCTCTCGGCACATGCAGGATCAGCAGCCAGTAACGGTTATGTTGCCCCGGTGAGAAGTAGATGCGCTGAAACCCGTCAAGTTCTCCATGATTAGTATCAAATCTGATAAATTGATCCTGTCTGGATGCGATTGCAGCCATCTCCGGCTCAACATCTGAAAGCCGGTCATGTTTACCCAACTCCCATGCAAATGTTTTGGCAGCGTCACTGTGTTTGATGAAGTAGCCCCTGTCATTGGCAATATGACGTCGCGTGCCATTGGCTTCCGATTGAATCATACTGAACAGCTGATCTGAAAAGATATTGATGACAATCAGACCGATGGTATGACCATCGCTATCAAAAGCAGGTGTTGCCATTCTGAGTACCGGTGTATGCGGCAGTTGAATCTTGCCTTGCTCACGGTACAGGGTGACGTCGGACAGATAGATCTGACCTTCTTTCAGCTTGAGCGTTTGCCTCACATAGTCTGTACCTGATTTGTCCTGCAGCGCATCCTCGGCCGTAATCCGGACAACTCCGCTTACACCTCGTTCACCCCTGACCAGCTCATTGCCCTCTACGTCAATATATCTGATTTGAAAGAATTGCGGGTGATTCAACAGGAATGCCCTAAAAATTACAGCCAGTCGCTGACGCCACAGCTGCAGCGTATCACCATTTTCCGGATCAATACCCTGATGCATGCGGGCTCGAATAATAGCTGTAATCGGTGGCACATCGCGCAACGCCATCAAATTATTTCTATCGGATTGCAACCCTTGTTCTATGCGTTCTTTCAGTGCAATCAGTTTGTCCTGTTCATTCTGCATGGCAATGCTTTTGGCCTGCCAATAACTGGTATAACTGCTGACAAGCAGCACCATAAACAGCAGACCCGACAGGGAGAGTGCTGTTTTACCGCGCAGGCCAAACCTTGCGCGACTCATGCCTTCAGCTCAGCCATAGCGGCGCTTCATCATGGCATCCCTGACCACTATCAAACAAGCCATCAATTGCCATGCATCAACAGTTGTCGTGACATTGATTTCATCATCGCCCCCCCGGCCTGATCGGGCATGTTTGCAAGCAACTACAGTGAAACCCGCTCGATTTGATCGTGAGGATAGATGCAGCCCTGCCCATACTGCTCAATCTCCCGCATACGGGCCGGATTGCAAACTATTGCGCACAGAGAAGCGATTGCCGCTAAAACAGCATCTGTTCCCGATCACCCGCTTGCCACTGTGGATAACGCATCATCACCGCCCCGAAAAGATCGCTCTCCAGCCATAGCTGTAGCCATGCATGCAGATGCCCGAACGGTGTCGCTGCAAACCAGCGCGGATCCACAGCGGCAAACTGGCGCACAAAGGGAAACAGCGCGACATCGGCCAGACTTGCCTGTTTACCACACAGATACGGCTGTGCACCCAGACATTGATCAAGCTCTGCAAGGCATAGCACTGCCTGCTGCCGGTGGACAATTGCATCGCTCTGCGGGCCGAAACGCTCGGGATATTTATAGCGATCCAGATGATATTTAAAATAGCCGTCGTTGCGTGCAATCAGAGGCGCTGCATCTCTGCTTTGCAACCAGCCATCAGGGTCATGCTGTGCCAGCGCCCAATGCATAATCTGCAGACTCTCGTCGATAACCGTGCCATCCGGCAGTAGCAGTACAGGCACTGTAGCCCTGGCAGAAAGGCTCAGCATCTGCTCCGGCTTATCACGGAGCAAGACCTCCCTGATGCTGCAACGGATTCCGGCATAGTGCAGTGCCATGCGCGCACGTATGGCATAGGGACAACGACGAAAGCTGTAGAGAAGTGGTCTGCTTATATCGCTCAATTCAGGCTGCGCGGAACCGCCAGCGTAAAGGGTAAAACCTGTGCATCAAATGAGTCACCATCTGCGCATAGCATCTGGTAGCTGCCCTGCATGCAGCCGACAGCGGTTTCCAACACACAGAAACTGCTGTAACAGTGCTCTTCCCCCGGCTCGATCAACGGCTGCTCACCGATCACCCCATCACCGCGCACCTCTTCAATTTTCCCGTCGGCATCAGTGATATGCCAGTGACGCGAGATCAGCTGAGCCGCTTGCGATCCATTATTTTTTATACAGACATGGTAGATGAACACATAGCGATTTTGCCGGGCATCGGAATGCTCTGCGGCATACTCGGTCTGTACATCCACATCGATTTTATGGTCTGATTTATTCACAGCCACACGATAGCAGCGCAGGCTCCGTTATTCACACCAGAGGTATTAAGGGCTTTAGCTGCAGACAATGAATACATCATGACTTAATGCGACAGCACATCTTCGATGATAAATTGAATTGCATGACCACCACGGTAGTCATCCTTTTGCAACTGACCGATCAGCGACACGGTCATGCCCTGCTCAATACTCCCGTTCAATGGACCTGCTCCAAAGATGATACCATCAAGCCAGCGCTGACCATCGGTAAGCTTCAAACGCACAACATTTCCCTTCAGGTTCCGACGCTCGGCAATCTGCATATCCTTTAACAACCACAAACAGGGCGGATTGGCGCGCCCGAACGGCTCAAAGCGACTCAGTCTCTCAGCCAGACCAACATGCATGGCTCCGGCCTCGAGTACGCCGTCAATGGCCTGAATTGAATGATCTGCTGCATGCTGCGACTGATCCCGTACCGCTTGCGCAAATGCTGTGACAAACCCTTCCCACTGGCCGCTTTTGATCGAGCCACCTCCGGCACCGGCATGGCCGCCAAAGCCGTCGAGGTGGTGCGAGCACGCATTCAGCAGTTCACCAATGTGGTAGCCCTTCATGCCGCGCAGCGAGAGGCGGATATCACCATCCGGCGTGATAAAACCTACAGCTGCAGGCTTGCCATGTTTGCGTGCCAGGCGACCGGCCGCCAGCCCCACTACACCTGCATGCCAGCGTTCATCGAAGACAGCCAGTACAGATGTATCTGCAAGCTTTTCTTCAGCCTGCTTGAACACCTCCGCCTCCACCTTGCGTCGCTCTTTATTGCTCACATCCAGCTCTTCAGCCAGAGCCGACGCCTCCAGTGCATCTGCGGTGGAGAGCAACCGCATGGCTGCTTCACCATGCTGCATGCGGCCGGCGGCATTGATACGCGGTGCCAGATGAAAACCGATCGTTTCAGCGGTCACAGCCTTGTTTACCCGCGCTACCTGCATCAGTGCCGCCATACCGACTGACGGGGCCGTGTTCAGGCGTTGCAGACCGTGCGCCACCAGCACGCGGTTCACACCAATCAGATCCATGACATCGGCAACCGTCGCCACTGCCACCCGGTCCAACAGTATGCGCAAATCATATGCGGGGCGTTCCCCCTGATCGTCCAGCTTCTTCCACACAGCCATCAGCAGAAAAAATGCCACACCGGTCCCGCACAGCCGTCTTTCGGCAAAGCCACAGTCAGCCCTTGCCGGATTGAGCAGTGCGAATGCGGCCGGCAGCGTTGCTTCAGGCAGATGATGATCGGAGATTATCAGGTCAAAACCGAGACGCGTTGCCTCTTCACAGGCGTCAAAACAGGTCGTGCCGGTATCCACGCTGAGTCCCATCCGACAGGCGGATTCGGCGACGACCTTGCGTACAGACTCCACACCGATACCGTGACCGTCATCCGCCCTGTGCGGGATAGAAAAGGAGACCTCGGCACCGGCAGCACGCAACGCCTCAACCAGTATAGCCGTACCATTAACACCGTCTGCATCAAAATCACCAAAGATGTGTATGGCTTCACCATCAGTGAGCGCGCGAGCAATACGTGTTGCCGCCTTCTCCATATCCTGCATAGCGAACGGATCGGGCAGATCAGCAAGGCGGGGCGAAAAGAATGGGTCAGACTCCGCCAGCCCGCGCGCAGCCAGCAAGCCCTGCCATGCCGCAAGCGGATCAGCCGCCGTTAACGGGCCGTGACGCCAGCCTAGCGTGCGCCCTTTGGCAGTGCGCCCCTCGGGCAGGGAAACAGTCATAGCAACGACTGCAGTGTTGTTAACAGAGCGGTCTCATCGCTGACAGACTTCGGCTGCCAGTCTGGTCTTCCGAAGCCCGGCAACCATGACTTTTTCAATACCAGCGCATACCCCTCTCCTGCCAGCACTAGCGTTGCCGGCAGATCGCTACCGGATTGCAGCAGCAGATCCAGCTGTGCGGCATCGCTGATCATCAGGGCGGCATCCTTGCCTTCAACAATCGACTGCAGAAACGGATTACGTGTAGCCACATGCAGATGCTGCGGCTCAATGGCCTGCGGCCAGTCGCTGGCACCCCACAGCCAGAGACCGTTGATATCCGGTTCCTGACGTTCGTGGCGCTCTTCAGATGGGTGCTGAAACAACAGCATTTGCAATTCGGACAACAGACGATCGAGCCTGCCGCCATCCTCGCCGTCATGATGACGATCCGGTAACAGGTGGCCTGCAATGGCGGCGAAACTGTCTGGATATGCAGCCAGTGGTTCCCTGCATGCCAATAACAGGGCTGCCCCCACATGCATCAGCTGCATCTGCTCTTCGCCAAGTAGTGGGTTAATGATGGCGCAGAGGCGCACGGCATCATCCGCGGTCCATGCCAATTGCCCTTCCGGTAGAACGCGCACAGAATCGCGCATCAGCTGTGCATGATAGGGTGATGCTACCCAGACCTGTCTGGTGCCTGCTGGCAGTGATGCACCGGCCTCTGCAGCCAGCAATGCTGCAGGTGTGACCTGCCCCAGTGCCGCGTACCAGGCAAGCGGATTCTTGCCTGCACAGGCGTACCACTGACGCCTTCTGCCGGAAAACTGCTTCTGCCATAACAGCACATCAGGATGGCATTGAACGCCATCCTGATGTTTAAGCAATGCATCCGTAACGATCAGGATATCAACACTCACGCGCGATTACGACTCGAGCGCTTTGCGTACCGCCGACTCATTGGCATCAATAGTCACCGGTGTCGGGATGCCCTGCATCGCCGTATCCGGATCTTTCAGGCCGTTGCCGGTCAGGGTGCAGACAATGGTCGCACCCGGCTGGAAGTAGCCGGCTTTGTTCAGTTTGATGATGCCGGCGACAGAAGCGGCAGAAGCCGGTTCACAAAATACGCCTTCCAGACATGCCAGCATATTGTACGCCTCGAGAATCTCTTCATCGGTCACGGCATCAATACAGCCACCGGATTCATCACGCGCCTCTTCAGCCTGCTTCCATGATGCCGGCTTGCCAATGCGAATAGCAGTAGCAATCGTTTCAGGATTATCGATCGGATAGCCCAGTACAATCGGTGCGGAACCCGCAGCCTGGAAACCGAGCATTTTCGGTACTGTTTTGGCTATGCGCTTTTCCTGATACTCTTTATAGCCCATCCAGTAAGCGGTGATATTACCGGCATTACCGACAGGCAGCGCATGGTAATCCGGTGCAAAACCGAGCTCATCGACAATTTCGAACGAGGCTGTTTTCTGACCCTGAATACGGTAAGGGTTGACCGAGTTGACCAGTGAAATAGAGCCATCGGCCGAGATTTCACGCACCAGTTCCAGTGCATCATCAAAGTTGCCGCGGATCTGAATCACCCTGGCACCATAACGCATACCCTGGCTCATCTTGCCGAGTGCAATCTTGCCATCCGGAATCAGCACATAGGCTTCCATGCCGGAGTTGGCGGCATAGGCTGCCGCGGAGGCCGATGTATTGCCGGTAGAGGCGCAGATAATCTTGCGTGACCCGCTATTATACGCCTGCGTCACCGCCATGGTCATGCCACGATCCTTGAATGAACCTGTCGGGTTCAGCCCTTCGAACTTGAGAAAGATATTCAGTTCAGGATTGATGGCATTGCGCAGATTGTGCGACTCATGCAGCGGCGTGTTGCCTTCATACAGCGTGATTACCGCATCATCTTTGCCAATGGGCAGAAAAGCGCGATAACGGTTAATAATTCCTTCGTATCTAGGCATGGTGCATTCCTTATGCTACGGCTGATTCTTTACGCAGAATCAGCACATCTTCTTCTACGGCGTCCAGGCCGATAATGCGGCTGATCGCCGCCTGCAGGTTTCCCTCTGTTGTTTCATGCGTGAGCATGATGATAGGCACATTATGGCTCTTGTGCCGCTCTTTTTGTGTCAACGCTTCCAGACTGATGCGATGGTCAGCCAGTATCGAGGTCACAGATGCAATCACACCCGGCTGATCATTGACCATCAGACGAATAAAATATTCGCACTCTGTATCAGCCATCGGCATGGTCGGCAGATCCTGTCGCGAGGATTCAACAAAGCCCATCGGTGGCGCCAGATGCGCGATGCCATCCGGGAAACCGCTGGCAATGTCCATGATATCGGCAACCACAGCCGATGCAGTTGGCCGCTCACCAGCACCGCGGCCATAATACATGGTATGCTCGACATAGTTACCTGAAATCTGCACGGCATTATATGAGTCGGAGACCTGTGCCATCTGTGATGTCAGCGGTACCAGTGTCGGATGCACGCGCATCTCTACAGCGTCGACAACACCGTCTACACCATGCGGCTTGGCGATACCGAGCAACTTGATACGATACCCCATCTCATGGGCCGCCTGAATATCACCGGCCTTAATACCGGTGATCCCTTCGGTAAATACCTCTTCAAACCTGATTTTCGAACCGAAGGCCATGGCCGCCAGAATAGAGAGTTTCTGGGCAGTATCGATACCTTCCACATCAAAGGCCGGATCGGCCTCGGCATAACCGAGTGCCTGCGCCTCTTTGAGCACATCGGCGTAATCGACACCCTCGTTCTCCATCTTGGTCAGGATGAAGTTACAGGTGCCATTGAGGATACCGTATACCGACTCAATAGCGTTGGCGGCTAGCCCCTCGCGCAGTGCTTTCATGCACGGAATACCACCACCGACAGCCGCTTCAAATCCGATCTGCAAGCCATTGGCTGCAGCAAGCGGAAACAGCTGTTCACCATGCTTGGCAATCAGTGCCTTGTTGGCCGTAACCACATGCTTGCCACTCTCCAGCGCCTTGATGACAAAGCTGCATGCCGGTTCATAACCGCCGATAAGCTCCACCACCAGATCCACATCATCAGCCGACACGATATCATTGGCATCATTGCTTAAACGCACACCGGAAAAATCCAGTCCACGATCACGATCCAGCTCCCGATCGGCTGCAGCGACCAGTCTGACCTGTTTACCAAGACGCCTGCTGATCAACGCCTGCTGCTCGATCAGAATGCGCGCCACACCGGTACCGATTGTGCCCAGTCCCAGTAGTCCTACTCTCAATTCAGTCATTAAAAACTCCATTTATCAGCACGAAATAAGCAGCTCGACTTCGTGTTGTTGTGACCAATCCAATCAGCCGCCGGCGCCGGCATGCAGGAACTGCCGCATACCGCGCAGCGCCTGGCGCGTGCGGTGCTCATTCTCTATCAGCGCGATGCGCACATAGTGGTCGCCATAGTCACCGAAGCCGATGCCCGGTGACACCGCCACACCTGCTTCCGACAACATACGTTTGGTAAATTCAAGCGAGCCCATATGTTTAAACTCATCCGGAATTTCTGCCCAGACAAACATCGTAGCTTTCGGTTTTTCCGCCATCCAGCCCATCTTGTGCATGCCATCAATCAACACATCACGGCGTGCCTGATACATCTGGCGGATCTCTTCCACGCATTCCTGTGGGCCATTCATCGCAGCGCATGCAGCAATTTGCAGTGGCTGGAATGTACCGTAATCGAGATAAGACTTGATCTTGGCAAGCGCACCGACTATTTCACTGTTGCCGACCATAAAGCCCATACGCCAGCCCGGCATGTTATACGTTTTGGACAGTGAGTAAAATTCAACAGCCACATCCTTGGCGCCTGGCACCTGCAGGATGGATGGACACTGGTAGCCATCAAAGGTGATCTCCGCATAGGCGATATCGGAAATCACAATCAGGTCATTTTCACGTGCGAAATCTACCAGTTTCACATAAAAATCGAGATCCACAACCTGAGCTGTCGGATTTGACGGAAAATTCACGACGACAATCTTCGGTCTGGGCCATGAATCTTTCACTGCCTTCTGCAGGTCTTCAAAATAATCCCTGCCCGGTCCCATCGGCACATGGCGGATATCGGCGCCGGCCAGAATGAAGCCATAGGGATGAATCGGATAGGCCGGATTGGGTGTGAGAATCAGATCACCCGGTGAGGTGATGGCCACAGCAAGATGCGCCAACCCCTCCTTTGAACCGATCGTTGCAATGGCTTCCGTTTCCGGATCCAGATCTACATCAAACTTACGTTTGTACCATGCGCAAACAGCTTTTCTCAGGCCGGGTATGCCACGCGACACGGAGTAACGGTGGTTGCGGCCATCCTGAGCTGCCTCGCACAGTTTATCGACAATGTGTTGCGGCGTCGGCTGATCAGGATTACCCATGCCCAGGTCGATAATATCATGACCTTCATGACGCAGTTCCATCTTGAGTTTGTTGACAACAGCAAACACGTATGGGGGAAGACGTTTAATTTTTTCAAATTCGCGCATAGTTTAAGACAATGCTCCCGGAAAGTGGCCAGCTTATTAAGGACAGGGTGCCATGAATATCAGCATCGCCCAAAAGAGCCGCTGAGTGTACGAACCCCCGTCATAACGGTCAACATTGGGTCAGTAGCAGCAGCATCAGATCCGGCAAAAGCATTCACCGGAAGATAGCGCGCAACTGCGCAGGAATAGCTCCACATACAGTATCCGGATCTCCATATGGCTTAGTTCCCTGCCCCACATGACAAAGCACTACTCACTCAAGCACAAAATAAGGTTCGTCGCGTTTTAGAGGGAATGATCCATTGCGCCGGACAAGGTAATCATGATCTGTTTTGTTAGCATATACATTCACCTATTCTTTTCTGACCATTCACTGCTGCTGGTGACCTTCGATTTTGAACTTGCTGAATTGCCAGCCTGCTGGGGATGATCCAAGACTTGAAGCTACAAACTCAAGCATGCATGGGGGCATTTCCCGCTAACCCGCGATGAATTAAAAAAAAGGCCCGCCGGTTTTCACCGACGGGCCTTTTTTTATTTCACTGTTGATCTAACTCAGTGTTTTACATCTTTCCAGACTTCTACCTTCAGGCGCCACAGCACCAGTGTCAGCAGCAGCAGGAAACCAACCACCCAGCAACCGATGACACGGCGCTCGTTCTGATGCGGATCGGCAATGAAGGCCAGAAATGCAGCGACATCCTCTGCCTGCTGTTCCAGCTCTTCTGTTTCCGATGCATCATGACCAAGCCATGACAATGGATCCGGCATAGCGATACGGTTACCCGGGAAGTATTCATTAAAATTACCATCGGTAACCTTACCGGAAGGATCATGCTCAAAACCGGTCAGCAGTGAGTAAACATAGTTTGCACCACCACGACGTGCATTGGTAATGATCGACAGATCAGGTGGAACCTTACCATAGGATACCTTCGCATCTTCAGGATTGAGATCGGAGATCATACCTGCAGCCAGCGGATGAGAACCGCGCAATTCATCCGCCTGTTCGCGGGTGATGCCGATCTCGGGATAATCAATCAGGCCCTTGTATGTAATATACTTGGCAGAGTGACAGCCCATGCAGACGTCGGTAAACACGGTCAGGCCGCGTTGAATCTGCGTCTGATCAGTGACATTAATCTCAGCGTGCTTGAGTGCGGGACCATGACCTTCGTTAGCCATAACCGCACCGGATGCGAGCAGAGAGACGGCGGCAGTAGTCGCCATTAGTATTTGTTTCAGCTTCATTCGTCTTCTCCCTTAAATGTGGTCAGGCACTGGCTTGGTCTTTTCGAATTTCGGCAAGATCAAGAGTGCGAAGAAGAACAGGAAGTAGTAGGCCGTAGCAATCTGACCAACCAGCTTCAGTGTAGGTGTAGGTGCGGAATGACCGCAGTAGCCCAACACAATGACACAAACGAAGAACAACAATACCATCTGTTTGAAGACCGGACGATAACGGGCCGAACGGACCTTGCTGCGATCCAGGAACGGCAGCAGGAACAGAATCGCCAGCGATCCACCCATCATCAACACACCCAGCAACTTGCTCTCGAACGAACGCAGGATGGTGTACCATGGCGTCAGGTACCATACAGGGGCAATATGCGGCGGCGTCTGCAGGTTATTTGCCGGCACGTAGTTATCGACTTCGATAAAATAACCACCCATCTGCGGGTTGAAGAAGATCACATAGCAGTAAATGGTCAGGAAGATACCAACGCCGAATGCATCCTTGACGGTGTAATATGGATGGAAGTTGATCTTCTGATCATCACCATGCACATCAATACCTTCAGGATTGTTGGAGTGAACGACATGCAGTGCATGTACATGGCCACCAACAATTGCCACCAACAGCAGCGGGAACAGGTAATGCAGTGAGAAGAAGCGGTTCAGCGTCGGATCACCGACGGCAAAGCCACCACGCAGCAGCTGCTGCAGATACTCACCCAGTACCGGCAAGGCGCCGAACAGGTTGGTAATTACGGTTGCGCCCCAGAAAGACATCTGGCCCCACGGCAGCAGATAACCGAAGAACGCCGCACCCTGCATAATCAGCAGAATGACAACGCCGATAATCCACAGCAGCTCACGTGGTCCCTTGTAGGAACCGTAGTAAAGGCCGCGACCGATATGCATGTAGACCACAACGAAGAAGGCGGATGCGCCCACTGCATGCATATAGCGGATCAGCCAACCGAAGTTCACATCTCGCATAATGCGCTCAACCGAATCAAAAGCGACGGTATAGCCGCCCATGGTCAGTGCCGCAGAAGGCTTGTAATACATGGCCAAAAAGATACCGGTAAGTATCTGCAGAACCAGCACTAACAGTGCCAGCGAACCGAAGTTCCACATATAATTCAGGTTTTTAGGAACCGGATATTCAGTCAGCTGTGACTTGATTATAGCTTCGGCGCCAGTACGTTCGTCTACCCAGGCGAATAGACGTGTTTTCATCATTTTCTCTAACACTGTTTCCTCCCCGGGAATTAACCGATAACCACTTGGGTTTCGGTTTTATATGTATATGGCATCAGATGCAGATTATCTGGAGCTGGTGAGCCGTTGATCACTCGCGCTGAAATATCATACAGCGAACCATGGCATGGGCAATGCCAGCCACCCGGCCAGTTCTCCGGTACGGATTCGCCCCACTCTTTACGACCAGCAGTCGGCTTGAACAGCGGAATACAACCCAGATGCGTACAGCTGGCTACAACAATAAGATATTCCGGTTTGATAGAGCGATATTTGAGATTCTCAGGCGTAATCCAATCGGCCCGAACTGCCTCAATGTGTGTTGAGTTCTTGTCCTTGAGCATTTCATCGTGCCCGTCGACCTGCTTAAGATATTCCTCGGTACGATTGACGATAAATACCGGCTTACCCTGCCACTGGATTACTACCAGCTGGCCGGCTTCTACCGTCGCAACATCGAACTCGGTTTTGGCTGCCGCCAGCGTATCCGCTGCCGGGAACATACTTCCGATAAACGGAACCACTGTCGCACCTGCCGCTACTGCCCCCATGCCGCCTGCCGCGACATAGAGAAAATTGCGACGAGACTGATCAGCTTGATCTGTCATGACTTCTCCTCCCTGATTTTTAACCTACAAGTGGCGACAACTAGCAGCAGCAACGCTGCTAGTCAAACGCCATGTACCCCTATTAAAACTAGGCGTTTGTGCCCAGTGTCCGCAATTCTGCTATTGCCGCAGCATAATCCGGCGTGTTATAAACTGCAGAACCGGCTACGATGGCATCGGCGCCTGCCCCAACCACCTCTGCAACTGTTTTGACATTCACACCGCCATCGACTTCCAGCCAGGCATCACAACCGGCATCGTCCAGCATCTTGCGCGCTTCACGAATCTTCGGTGTCACAGCATGGATATAGGACTGTCCGCCGTAACCCGGATTCACACTCATCAGCAGCACCAGATCAACGCAGTGCAGTACATGTTTGATGGTAGATACCGGTGTAGCAGGATTCAAACTCACGCCGGCTTTCTTGCCCAGCGAACGAATCAACTGCAATGTACGCTCCAGATGGGTACAAGCCTCCTGATGCACGGTAATGATATCGGCACCGGCATTGGCAAAAAACTCAACCTGAGTATCCGGATGATTAACCATCAGATGCACATCAATGATTTTGTCTGTATGGCCGCGAATCGCCTTGCATACATTGTCACCAATAGTGATTGGCGGCACAAATGAGCCATCCATCACGTCAAAGTGAATCCAGTCACATCCTCCTTCATCAATCGCTCGAATTTCTTCGCCCAGAATCGCAAAGTCCGCCGACAGAATCGATGGTGCAATGACAAGATCTTTCTTCATGTGTGATACCCCTTTTTATTTGGTTCGGATTTATAACGTCAAATGACTCATTCGTCCAGTGTGGATAACCATTGGCTCAGTGCAGCAACCTGATCAGGAGTCAGCGGTCCGCCCTGCTCACGGGCAAAACCGGGCATATGCTGGCTGCCTGTGCCGGCTGAAATCAACCCGGCCAACAGGCTTGAGTTCTTGTGCCCGGTAAGTTTTGGCGCATAGGCACCCTGCCCCTTTTCACCATGACACATGACACAAACAGCACGATAAATCGCCGGCCCCGTCTGCTTGCCGGCGGCCGGCGCAAAGTGACATGAGCCGCATTGACCGTCGAAAATAGTGCGACTGGTTGTCGCCATATGCGGGTTCGCTTTCACATCCAGACTTAGCCATGCCCGACTGCGGCGCCCCTGGCCATCCGTCAACTCCACCCACTTGCGCACATCATCCTGCTTGGCGAAGGTATCGACGGTAATTTTCACCTGCGTAAAGCCACCCGGCATCAGCAGATTCTGTGCAGGCTCGGCAACCGAGCATCCGCATGAAGTGGTGACAGAAACAATATTCTCCATCTGCTCACCGGCATTGCGGACGCGCAGAAATGCCACCGCCTTATCGCCCTCCAGAACAGGGGCCATAGTCACATGATCCGGCTCGAAAACAAGCTTTGATTGCAGATAGTTAGGATGCTCTTCCTGACCAGAAAGATTAGCCTTTTGTGGCGTCGTCACAGACTCACCGACCTGCACACATGCGACAAGAAGCAGCAGCAATGTGACGGCAATCAATCGCATGTAAGCCATGGCCTCAACACCTCCGGTAGCGGTGACTCGCCATGCATCATCGCCTGCAGATCCGGCGGCTCACAGGCCAGCAGCGACTCAATGGCATCCACCACGCCGGCACGATCCATATCGGCATCGAGCAGGCCCGCCAACCATGCGTCCAGCTCCAGCATACCCTGCCTGTTCAAACGATAACGTAGTCGGCGAATTGCCAGTTCAGATTCCTGCATGTCCCAAACCTATGACCCCTTTCTGCCGATGACAAACCCGAGCCCACCTGCTTCCGTCACTACGAAGGACAGAGAGAGCACGAAGAGGAGAACGGGATAGTAAGAAAGTAACGGTTTCTCGGTCGTCTCCTCTGTGTCCTTCGTGGCAAACAATTATCTTTTCAGGACTTTCTGGCGAGTATCTTGCGTTTTATATTATCGATAGCAGCTGTCGGATTCAGCTCTTTCGGACAGGCTTCCATGCAGTTCATGATCTGGTGACAGCGGTAGAGGCGGAATGCATCCTCCAGTTGATCCAGACGATCACCCATCGCTTCATCACGTGAGTCGACAATCCAGCGGTTTGCCTGCAACAGGGTAGCCGGCCCCAGAAAGCGGTCGCCGTTCCACCACCATGACGGGCAGGCGGTTGTACAACAGCCACACAGGATACACTCATACTGACCATCCAGCTCAGCGCGCTGCGCCGGCGACTGTAGTCGCTCATGTTCCGGCATCGGCGTAACGGCTTGCAGCCACGGCTGTATCTGGCGGTACTGATCAAAGAAGTGATCCATATCCACCACCAGATCGCGTATCACCTCCATACTCGGCAACGGTCGTACATGGATGGGCTGTTTCAGACCGGCAATCGGTGTAATGCAGGCAAGACCATTGATACCATTGATATTCAGGCCGTCGGAGCCACACACACCCTCACCGCAGGAGCGGCGATAGGTCAGTGTCCCATCCAGTTGCCATTTGATATAATTAAGCGCATCCAGCAGCTTCATACCGGGACCGGATACCGGCACTTCATAGGCCTGCATAAATGGTTTGCCGCCCTTTTCCGGGTCATAGCGGAAAACGGAGAGTTGAATCATCTCAGCCATCAGTACACCCTCTTCCTGGGCGGAAATGATGGCACCGTCATCGGTTGCATACGTACCGGCTTGTAATCCAGCTCCACCTTATTGTCCCGGATACCGGCCAGTGTATGCCTGAGCCAGTCGGCATCATCCCGCTCCGGATAGTCATCGCGGGCATGCGCGCCGCGTGATTCGGTGCGTGCCAGTGCACCGGCTGCAGTAACCCGCGCCAGCGCCATCAAATGATCCAGCTCCAGCGCCTCAACCAGCTCCGTGTTAAATATGCGGCTGCCATCCGATAGAGCGGCATGCTCCAGCTCGGCTGCCAGCGCCTCGATACGCTCCACCCCTTCGGCCATAACCGCCTCGGTGCGGTAGACGCTGAAATGATCCTGCATAATGGTCTGCATGCGCAGGCGCACTTCGGCGATCTTCAACCCATCCTGTTTACCGGCAGTACGCAACCAGCCTTCGACACGCTCCATGCCCGCCTGCCAGCAATCCGGGGCCAGCGGCGGGTGATAACGGTGATGCCTGAGCCGCTTGAGCACCTGATTGCCGCAGGCGCGACCGAAGACAACAATCTCCAGCAGGGAGTTTCCGCCCAGACGATTGGCACCATGTACCGACACGCAGGCCGCCTCACCAATGGCGTACAGCCCCGGATAACTGGCCTCCACGCCGTCCGCACCTTTACTGACAACTTCACCAAAACGATTGGTCGGGATGCCGCCCATGGTATAATGCATGGTCGGCTGCACAGGAATCGGCTCCTTTGTACAGTCCACGCCGGCAAAGCGCAGCGCCAGTTCATGAATATTGGGCAGTTTGGCGAGAATCAGCTCTGTTCCCAGATGATCCAGTTTAAGCAGAACATGGTCCTTGTTGGGACCGCAACCGCGACCTTCGCGAATCTCCAGCGCTATGGCGCGTGACACCACATCCCGGCTGGCCAGATCACCGGCTGTCGGCGCGTAACGCAGCATAAAACGCTCATTGTCGCCATTGAGCAGATAGCCACCCTCACCGCGCACAGCTTCCGTAATCAGCGGCCCGACATCGGCAATACCGGTGGGATGAAACTGGAAGAACTCCATATCTTCAACCGGCAAGCCGGCACGCACAGCCAATGCGCCGCCATCGCCAGTACAGATATGGGCATTGGTCGTCATTTTGAAGACGCGACCTGCACCACCTGTCGCCAATACCACCGCCTTGGCCTGAAACAGGTGATATTCCCCTTTGGCAATATCCCATGCCATCACACCCTGACAACCGTTCTCATCGGTGATCAGATCAAGGGCAAAGAATTCCTGATAAAAATGGGTACCTGCCCGGAGGTTCTGTTGATAGAGCGTATGCAGAATCGCATGCCCCGTCCGGTCGGCGGCAGCACATGTACGCGATGCCTGCCCGCCTTCGCCGAATTCCCGCGACTGTCCACCAAAGGGACGCTGGTAAACCGTACCATCCTCAAGGCGCGAAAAGGGTACACCCTGATGTTCCAGCTCACGCACCAGCAATGGCGCCGCCCTGCACATATATTCAATCGCATCCTGATCGCCAAGGTAGTCAGAGCCCTTGATCGTGTCATACATATGCCACTGCCAGTGATCGGAGAGTACATTGCCAAGTGAGGCATTGATGCCACCCTGCGCGGCCACGGTATGCGAGCGCGTGGGCAGCACTTTGGTAATGATGGCCACCCGATGCCCGGCATCGGCCAGTTGCAGTGCACAACGCATACCTGCCCCACCGGAGCCGATAATCACCACATCGTGAAAATGGTGCTTTACCTTATCCGTGGATAAATATCCCATTGCTATGCTCCCATCCAGATGCTCTGATCCACTTAGCCGCCCCATGCCCAAATAATCGCCATCCACCAGATACCGAAACCGGACATGACCACCAGCATGCTGCCGATCAGCGTGACGCGCCAGCCGATCGCCGCCACATAATCCTCGATCATGACCTTCAACCCCATGTAGGCGTGTATGATCAGTGCGGTAATCAGAATGGTATGCAGTAGCCTGGAGACAAAATTATCGACAATATCGAGCAGGCCGAACTGATCGACTACGCCGGCATAGACAAGGATAAGCACAACAAAAGGCATGGGCAGCAACACGGCCAGCACCACAGCGGAAAGGCGTTGCAGATACCAGTCTTTAAAGCCGCTGCGCGCAGAGCCGGGTTCCTTGACCAGCCTCACAACAGCAAACCGAGCAGCAGCGCCGCCAACAAGGTCATGGCAAGAATGATACGGGCGGAGAGACGCATCAATTGGCGGCTCTCGAACCAGCCCGCATCAATCGACAGAAAACGCAGGCCGTTACAGAAATGAAAAAATAGTGCCACGCCGGCCAGCCACAGCAACAGCTTGCCCAGCCCTGAATGCAACCAGGCCTGCACCTGAATAAAATTATCCGGACTACCGGTCATGCCGTGCAGCAACCATAAGTAGAGCGGCACAAACAGTACCAGCACCACGCCGCTGGCACGGTGTGCAAGGCTGGCAATCATTGTCGCCTGCCAGCGGTATACCGATAATCGAGGCGATAATGGTCGCTGATTTGACCTGCCCGTATCATTCACTGCACATCCCTCCCGGATCTTACTAGCCCTTGAGACCAGACAGGCTACCCCCGCCTAGGCAGCGTCGCCATGCTTTCTTTCAATGGCCTGACGCAGACCTGCGACAACACCGGCCAACTCTCCGGCCAGATACCAGCCACCGGCTTCACCGGCCTGACCATGTAACCCGACAGCCGCCCCGAGCATCACGCCTACATCCGCCTTCTGCTTGTAACAGACGGCCAATTGACGACCGAGCATACCGGCCAGCACATCACCGGAACCTGCCACTGCCAGCTGCGCTGAACCGGATGGATTGAGCATTACATCACCAGACGGAGAGGCAATCAGCGTTTCATTACCCTTGAGAACAACCCAGCATGCGTAGCGTTTGGCAAGCATCAGCACGGCTTTTTTACGATCTGCCTGAATCACACTCACACTACATGCAAGCAGACGCGCGGCCTCACCGGGATGCGGCGTTAGTACAGTCAGGCTGTCGCGTTTACGCAGGCGCGATTGCAACTCTGTATCAGATGCAATCATGTTCAATGCATCGGCATCCAGCAACAATGGACGCTCCATGCTCAGCAACTGAGCCAGCAGCGTTGCCTGGGCACAGCCCCATCCGGGACCTGCAACAATGGCATCAGCCTGATCAATCAGCCCATCCCCGTCGCGCATCCATGCGCCCGACGACTGAGCGTGCACCATCGCTTCCAGAGAGTTTGCAGCCACCACTGGATACACATCATCCGGACAAACCACACTAACCAGGCCGGCACCGGCAGCCAGCGCTCCGAGAGATGCCAGGCGCGGCGCACCGGTAAAGCCAGCCGAACCACCAAATATCCATACCCGGCCAAAGAGCCCCTTATGTGACGAGCGCTGACGCTTCGGCCATGCCTGAGCCATCATATCGGCATGGATAAAGCAGGCGCTGCGCAGATCTGCCGCTTCATCGCATGCTGATGAATCGGCAATAGCACCCCATGCCCTGCACAGGGTTTCATCCTCGATGCCAATAGCTGCCGCCGGCAACAGCAAACCCGAATAATCCGGCCCCTCACCCATCCAGTATCCCCACTTATAAGCGGCGATGGGGATGGTGAAATCAGCTTTGACTGCAGCTCCCTTCACCTCGCCGCTGTCAGCATCAAGGCCACTGGCGATATCTATACTGAGCACTGGCCGATCAGCACTGTTGATCTGGGCGACCGCTTTTACCATACGTCCGTCGAGCGGCCGGGCCAGACCCGTACCGAAGATCGCATCAACAACCATCACCGCCCTTAACAACCAGCGATTGAGTTCGTCAAAACATGCATCGGATGCGGCATCTCTTAATTTGGCACCGGCATCTTTTGCCAGCTGCGCATGTGCAAGCGTATCGCCATGCAGTGCTTCAAACGGCACCAGCATCACAAGCGTCACAGGAATTCGCCGTGTGCGCAGGCAGCGGGCGGCAGCAAAACCGTCACCGCCGTTATTGCCGGGGCCGACAACGATGACCACGCGTCCAAAATCGGGCATGCGGTCAATGACTGCATCCGCCACAGCCCGCCCTGCCCGGTCCATCAGTTCAAAGCCGCTTGCCCCGGCTTCTATCGTCACCATATCCGCCCAGCGCATCTGGGCGGCACTCAATATACGTACGCTCATCTAAACCCTCCCTTCAACCGGGTAACCCTCGCTCAATTTACTACCTTCAAGGTTCTTTTTTTATATAAAATGCCTGCCAGCAGCAGTGCTCCGGCTGTATCGGCAAGCCAATCGTAGACGCTGGCGTCACGCCCCGGCACATACGACTGATGCCACTCATCCGTGAGGCCGTAAAGCGAGCAGAACAGCAGCGTCAGCAGCAACAACAATTGCCATGACAACCACCCCTTCCAGATCTGCCAGAACAGACAGGCCATACCGGCGTAAGCTGCTGCATGAATCAACTTATCCTGGCCGTTGAAGAGCAGTCCTACGGGCAGGTGCGACCGATCCGACAAGGCGTAGATCAACAGGCAGTAGATGATCAGGCTCAACCCCCAGGCAAGACGGGTCAATAGCATCAGCGTGATCCGAGCCCGGTCGATGTCAGATCTTCCATCAGACGGAAGCCAATGAGGAAATGCTTTTGCATGCGCGGCCGCTCGTGATGGGCCGCCACCCTGCAGACGCCGCCATAATCATCCCAGCTACCACCTTTAACGGTCATCTTGCCATCGTCGCCGCTCCATGGTGTGGTGGTCCATTCAAATACCTGCCCCGCCCCATCGAGCACGCCGTACGGGCTGGCGCCATCCGGCAAAGCGCCGACAGGCATGCTTGCATGCAATTTTCTGGCGGCATCATTGAGCCTGGCAGCATCATAGGCATTGCCCCATGGGTAAAGTCTGCCGTCCACTCCGCGCATGGCTTTTTCCCACTCTGCTTCGCTCGGCAGGCGCAGTGAACGACCGCTGCGCTTTGACAACCATGCGGCATAGGCCCGGGCATCGGCATAGGAGACCAGCACCACCGGGTGATTTGCCATACCCTCGGGCATTTTCCCGTCATGCCAAAGCAGCGGCATCACATCCGCATAGGGCTCGATAAGTCCATAGGAGGCCCATGTGTCAGCATCGACAAACGGAGCAGGATGACCGCTCTGCTGAATAAAAACCGCATATTCAGCCTGTGTAACCGGTGTTGTCATGATCCGGTAAGCAGGCAGATTCACCTGCCGTTGTGGCGCCTCGTCATCAAACCAGTGTGACTGGCGCACCCGGTCATGACCGTAACCGGCCGCACTGATGCGATAACCCTGTTCAACCTGAGCGGGTGTGCTGCCCATCAGGAACGGGCCGGCAGGCACATCGGCCCACTCAACTGCCGACACCGTCAAAGGCATCAACAGACAGGCAGTAAGTATCATGGCAATTCGAATCATGCGACTAGCTTAGCGGAATTCCGCTGCCCGTCCAGATTCCATAGCATTGACTGCATGATAAGCTAACAAATATGCGGGGATATGCTTGTATAGTTAATGAAATGCTTGCCTATCCTGCTATTTATTATGAGTTTGCAGCTATGAAACGCATTCTTGTTATTGAGGATCAAACTACGATACGTGAAATCGTCGCAGATCTGCTGCGCGAGTTCGAATTGGCTGATGCCGTTGAAGAGGCCGACTCCATTGAACAGGCACGCAAAGCCCTGACCGATGCACACTGGGATGTGGTTGTCACTGATATGAGCCTGAGTGACGGTAACATTCTCGATCTGATCGAGTCCATGCAGCAACAGGGTTATATATTCCCGCCGATCCTGTTGATGAGCGGATTTCTCTATGGTGAATCAGAACAACGCGCCAAGAAACTCGGTATCCACCACATCCTGCCCAAACCCTTTGTACCCGACCAGATGATCGATTGCATTCAGCAGATGCTGGCCACCGATTAACATGAATCCCGGCAGTATTGTACATATCCTGCTGCGCTACAGCTGGTTGCTGGTAACACTTATCGGGCTGGCAACCAGCAGCGGCCTGTATCACCATCATCAAAGTCTCAATGAGCAGCTCGTCAACAACGAAATCACCCTGCGCAGTCAGGTAAAACTGGATACCATCCGCGCCATGATGCAACAACATCTGGATGCATCGCAAACGATTGTGGCCTTTATGCAGGGCGAAATACTGGCCCACTCCTATATTGAAGAGGAGGAAGCCGCCGGTTTTTTACGGGCCCTGCTGGACATTCATAAAGGCGAGCTGCAAGCCATCGCCCTGTTTCCGCAACCGGATCTGGGAGAGCCGCTGGTCATGCATCAGCGTAACAGTGCACCGACCGCCCCGTTGCCGGATTTGGCACAACTGGAGCAGATCACTGCCGACAGCTCCACCCTCTGGCAGGTAGAAAAAACTGCCGATTACACTGTTCTGCGCACCACCATCATCAGCAGCAAAGATAACCATCGCTCCTATGTCATCTGCGACTGGGATCTGCAGGCGCTTTTCGATCACGCTATAAACGCAACACCGACAGCGGGACTGGGTGTACGCGTCGACATGAAGCGTGACCACCTGCAGCAGCATCTGTTTACCCATCAATCCCGTCTGGGTGAAGGGCAATCAACGACTGTTGACCGGCAATCATGGCAGGGTACATTCTCTCTGTCCGACACTCGGTTTATTGTCTACACACAGCCGGTACCTGAGCTACTACTCGGGCAACTCTCCAGCAACTTTGGCGCCTGGCTGCTGCTGCTTGGGCTCCTGTCGACTGCCCTGCTGGCCGTGCTGCTGTTCAAGATCTTCCGTGCCGATGAACAACTCCAGTCTGAGGTTGAAACACGCACAAGTGAGTTGTCCGGTGAGCGCGAGAAACTGGCGGCCGTCATCGACCATGCACATGACGGCATCCTTGTCTGCGATACCAACGGAGCAATCCTGCGCGCCAACCCTGCCGCTGACGCCATGTTCGGTTATGACAACCCGGATTGGTCCACTATAACCATTCACGATCTTGTACCGGAGCATCTGCGGGAAGAACACGGCGACCTCTTTACCCAGGAGATCACAGACACCGGCAGTAACATCTCCGATAGGGCAAGGCAGCTGCACGGGCAACGACGGGATGGCTCCCGGTTCCCTTGCCAGGCCACCGTGCACTCTTTCATCGCCAACGGCGAGCAGCGCATGTCTATCGTGCTGCGGGATATGACCGAGCAGAAATGCCGCGAATGGGTACAAAACACACTGTTAAAGCTGCGCGCTACCAGTCAGGCGAGTGCGCCGCTGCACACCCGGCTCAAACAGATGCTGGAAGATCTGTTAATGGATCCCTGGCAGGTAACCAGCCGTGCAGGCGCCATCTTTATTGCACGCGGCAACCAGCAATGGCTGACTGCCAGTTACGGCTGGAGTGTTATCGAGAAAAGGCGATTCATTACCCTGCCGCAGGACCACTGCATATGCGGCAATATTCCGGGGTCGTGCAACAACCCGGAGATGGGTCGCAATCAGTGTGAGGCTCAAACAGCAGATACATACCCGTCCAGACTATGTATGCATATCACCCACCACGACAGGTCGCTTGGCCTGTTGCACCTGCAACTGCGGGATGCAGGCCCGATTCCAGAGGAGTTCCTGCGCTTCTGCGAACAGGCCAAAGAGATTATTAGCGAACTGTTATTGCGTGAACATGTACGCCAGGCTCTGGAAGAGAGTGAAAACAAACACCGTCAACTGGTTGAAAATACCCCCATGGGTATCGTCATCTACACAAACGGCAAGGTGCGCTACGTCAACCCGGCAGCAGTGACCATGCTGGGGGCAAGCAGCGCGGATGATCTCCTTGATCGGGCCGTACTGGACTTCATTGTTGAAGAGGAGAGGGATTCTGTATCTGCCCACTTTCAGACGCTGCAACAGGCCGGCTATGTACAGTCGGCGGAAGAGCGCTTTCAACGTCTGGATGGCGGCGTTTTCTGGGGAGAAATACGCGGGGTCCCCATTGAATACGAGAGCCGGCCGTCTGTTCAGTTGCTGATTCAGGATATCAGCGCGCGCAAGCAGGCTCAGGAGCAATTGAAACTGCTATCCTACTCGGATGAGTTGACAGGCCTGCCCAACAGACGACTCTATACAGATCGGGTCGAACAGGCCTGCAGCATGGCCCGCCGCAGCAAGCGACCGATATCGCTGTTCTTTCTTGACCTTGATCGCTTTAAAGTCATCAATGATACCCGCGGTCATGCCTGCGGTGATCAGGTACTCAAGGTTGTGGCCGAACGTCTGATGCAAACACTGCGCCTCTCCGATACGGCGGCCCGTATGGGTGGCGATGAGTTCGCTGTGCTGCTGCCCGAGACAGAACCGGACAAGGCCCTGCATGTGGCAGGCAAACTGATTGCCGCACTGAAGCAACCGATCTATCTCGAGGATCAGTCGACGGTCATCATCGGCGCCAGCATCGGCCTTGCCTCCTTTCCGACAGATGGTGAAGATGGCACCACCCTGCTCAAACATGCCGACAGCGCGATGTATTACGCCAAACAGAACCATATGGATATTCACTGCTTCTCCTCGGCGATGGAATCGGTTGCCATGCGCCGGATGTATCTGGAGGGTGAGCTTGCGGTTGCTGCAGAAAAGGGTCAGTTGAGCCTGCACTACCAGAGTCAGCATGCCCTGCCCGCACACGGAACAGAGACCACGATCACCGGCGTGGAAAGCCTGATGCGCTGGCATCATCCGGAAATGGGCATGATCTCTCCGGCAGAATTTATTCCACTGGCTGAGGAGACGGGACTGATCAAACCCATCACCGTCTGGGCTATTGCAGAAGCCTCGCGACAGGCTCTGATCTGGGAGCAAGCCGGCATTCGACCCAACAGGATCAGTATTAATATTTCTGCAGCTCAACTGATGCAACAGGATCTCGCCAGTGATATTCTGTCACTGATCAGAGATAGCGGTGCGCAGCCGGAGTGGATCGAAATTGAAGTTACCGAAACTGCGGTGATGAATCAGCCTGAGACAGGTATCGCCATTATGCGCGAGCTGGTGAACGGGGGTGCCTCCATTGCCATTGATGATTTCGGCACGGGCTATTATTCATCACTGGCCTATTTGAAACGATTGCCTGCAGATCTACTCAAGATCGACATCGCTTTTATCCGAGATCTGCCGGATGATGCTGAGGATGCTGTCATTGTACGTACGATCATTGCCATGGCGCATGCCCTCGGTCTGAGGGTGCTTGCTGAAGGGGTGGAAACAACTGCACAGCTGGAGTTCCTGCGCCGTGAAGGGTGTGATCTGATTCAGGGCTATCTGCTTGGCAGGCCGCTGCCCGCTGATGAAGCCACAATCATGCTTGGTGCGGGAAAACTCGCCGTTTAAACGCAACACTACTAACTGGCACTGTCCGTCACACTTAACGGCTTATGTATGCAACACCTTTTCTCTTTGTGCGACTTTTACCTTGAGCTAGTCACGTTCTGCAATGGCGAAGGCCATGGCAACACCGTCGTCATCAGTCAGCGATACGTGCACGGCAGTAATGCCCTGCCTTTCAGCTACTGCGGCAGCACCACCATGCAGGTTGATAGCAGGCTTTCCGGATGGCTGGTGAATCGTTTCTATATGCCTGGGTGCAACACCCTGATGAAAACCGCTTCCAAGCGCCTTGGAGACAGCCTCCTTGGCCGCAAACAGCATGGCAAAGCGCCGGCCAGGATTGCCCTTGGCTCTGGCCTGGGCGATCTCTGCATCGGTATAGATGCGCTGCAAAAAACGCTGGCCGAAACGCTCAATCGCATCATCGATACGAACAATGAGTACACGATCCACGCCAATACCGGAAATAGCCATCAACAGCGCCCCTTCACCGGACCATGACAGCCTTGAAATCAGCCACCGCCTGATGCAGACCTTTGAATATCGCATCGGCAATAATGGCATGACCTATATTCAGCTCTTCGACCTCTGGTAGTGCGCAGATAGCCGGTGTATTCGCAAGCGTCAGGCCATGACCTGCATGCACGATCAGGCCGGCATCTGCGGCAAGCTTGGCACCGGCGGTGAGTGCCAGCAATTCTCTGGCCTGGGCCTCCCCCGTCAGGTTGGCATAATGACCGGTATGCAGCTCAACAACGGCAGCCCCGATATCACGACTAGCCCTGATCTGTGCAGGGATCGGATCGATAAACATCGATACCCGCACACCGGCAGCAGACAGGCGCGCCACGGCAGCAGCCAGGCGGGCCTTGTGCGCAACCACATCCAGACCGCCTTCCGTGGTCAGCTCTTCACGCTTTTCCGGAACCAGACAGCAGGCGACCGGCTTCAATCGCTCACAGATCGCCACCATCTCGTCTGTCACCCCCATCTCCATGTTCAAATGCAGGCCGGGGGTAGCGGCAAGGCGTTCAATATCGTGGTCCTGAATATGACGCCTGTCCTCGCGCAGGTGCGCGGTAATACTGCTCGCTCCGGCAGCCAGACAGATCGGCACCGCAGCCAGCGGATCTGGGTAGGCCGTTCCGCGCGCCTGCCGAATCGTTGCGATATGATCAATGTTTACACCCAGATACATCCGCTTACTCCTGTCATTCATGGTATATATTTGTACTTATCCCTGCTGTCGGAAACTGTCCGGCAATTTAACGCCGTGTTCACGCAACACGCCCGTGATCATCATGCGCCAGCGCAGCCTGTCCTGAACCGACATATGCACATTCACTTGCCGGATCACCCCTGCCATGCCCTTTCTCAAGCCGGCAGATACTTCCACGCCGTTACCGCAATCGCCGCAGAGCAGATGTGCACTCTGCCAGTACATCGCATCTGTTTCGACCACCTGCCGGCCGCAGTGCCAGCAGTGAAACAGATCACCCAGCCAGCCGGCACGCTCGAGCAATAACCACAAGGCGGCACACTGCCCCTCATCGGCCTGCCGGGCATCAAGCAGCGAGATAGCCTCATGCAGCTCTGCATAGCCGTGCGGATCACCATCCTGAAACAGGGTATTGGTAACCGCGATCACCTCCAGTGCATCCAGCATATGTGTTTCATGCACCAGCTGCTCGTGGCGTATCACATCAATCAGTGTGCCCATACCACCGCTGCGGCCCGGTCTCCAGGTGAGCTGCAGACGATATAACGGTGCGAGTGTGGCGCGAAAAATGCTCTTCGGACGCCTGGCGCCGCGCGCCATCACGGTAATGCGCCCGTGTCCGGCAGTAAGGATATGGCATATCAGCGATGTTTCGCTGAACGGGATCCGGCGCAGCAACAGGCCATCATCGGTATACTCAGCCATGCACAATCAACACGGGCTTTATCGTATACAACCAGTGCGTTACTGATCCGTACCCAGGCCCAGATCCAGCAATTTACCCGGATGATTAAACCAGTCCTCATCCACTCGGACCCATAGATTCAGATGTACACGACAGTCCAGAATGTTCTCCAGCCCCTTTCTGGCCCGCACGCCGATATCTTTCATACGGCTGCCACCCTTGCCGATCAGCATCGGCTTATGACGTTCACTGCCAACCAGAATCACAGCATCAATTTCGATGCCTTCGCCCTGCTCCTCAAAGCGTTCGATATCGACAGCCGTCTGAAACGGAATCTCCTGCTGCATGGCCAGAAATACCTGCTCACGCACATATTCCGCTGCCAGCTGACGCTGGGTCTGGTCGGTAAACCACTCCGGATCATGCAGCGCAGGCTGCTGCGGCAATAAACCGGTCAACTGTTTCAGCAGTGACTCAATCTGCATACCGCGACGGGCCGACACCGGAATATAGGCCACCGCCCCCGGATCCAGTCGCTGCATCATGGCCAGACGCGGTAACAGGTCATCTTTTTTGATGGCATCCACCTTATTCAACACGTGGATACGCGGCTGCGTCAGGCGGCCATCGGCAAAACGTTCAATCAACTCACGCGTTACCCGATCCAGCGGGCAGGTCACATCCTGCATAATGGCCAGCACATCCGCTTCCTCTGCTGCGGCATAGGCAATACGCACCATATTGCGGTTGAGCTGTTTATCGCCCTTGTGGATACCCGGCGTATCAACAAAAATAATCTGGCTCGCATCATCATTGTAAACGCCGAGAATACGGTGGCGTGTGGTTTGCGGCTTCGGCGTAACAATCGCTACTTTTGCCCGGATAATATGGTTCATCAGTGTAGACTTGCCGACATTCGGGCGCCCCAGCAGGGCTACCGTGCCACAACGAAATGTTTCATCACTCATCTTTCAATTTACTCCATGCCTGTTCTGCTGCTGCAATTTCAGCTGTTTTCTTGCGCTCACCTTGGCCGTGACCAACAATTCTGTCCTGCACACTGCATGCGGCCTCAAAACGAGGATTCGCGCCTGCGCCACGATCTGTCAGCTTGTATACAGGCAGCCCCCAACCTTTGCCCTGTGTAAACTCCTGCAGGCGGGATTTGCCATCACGTGTATCCACCCGCCCGATATCGGCCAGCATCGGTTGCCATGCCGCCAGCACGATACGCCTGGCAGCGTCCCAGCCGGAATCTTCAAACACGGCACCAATAACAGCCTCGACAGCATTGGCCGTAATCGATGGCGATTTAACACCGCGGGCGCTGCGCTCCCCCTCACCGACAACCAGACAGGCAGAGAGATGCCAGTCAGCAGCAATCACCAGCAGGCTGTCCCTGCACACCAGACTTGCACGCATGCGTGAAAGCAGGCCTTCGGGCTTGTCGGGAAAACTGTGATGCAGGTATTCGGCAATCACCAGCCCGAGTACGGCATCGCCGAGAAACTCCAGTCGTTCCAGATGCCCGGTGATTGCACCGCGCAGGGCTGAACAATGAGTCAGTGCGCGTTTAAGCAGTGCCGGATCACGAAATTGATATGCGATCACCTGCTGCAGTTGCGTCAACGTAGTGTTTGCATCCTCTGCCATCAGAGTCCTGCATGTGGTGTGAAGTGCAACACCACCTGCGCCCGGTCGCGCCAGACATCCATACCGGTCAGAGCGTCCGGATCATATTCACCATGCTCATCTACCGCCTCAACAGGCCCCAGCATCCAGATGGTTTCGCTATAGCTGGATGAGACTTCAATACCGCGATCGCCACTGACAATATCCAGATTCACATAGAACTCGGCAGGCAGATCACCATCGGCAATGTAGTTCAGCGACAGCAGACGCGGCAGACGGGCACGCACATCCGCCACATCGGCATCAACCATGTTCTCGACAATGCCATCAAACATCCCCTGTACTTTCCAGCTCACATAATAGACATTGAGAAACTTCATGCCGTGCCATGCAACCGCTCCCAGAATGACCAGCCAAACCAGCACCTTGATCAGCGAGTACCCCTGCTGGCGGGAAGCGTAGACATGCGTCATGTGCATGCTAGTCAATCACATGACCCAGGCGTTCCCAGCGCGGAACACCTTTCACATTATCCCATGACCACCAGATAATCGCTGCCCGTCCTACCATGTAGGATTGCGGCACAAAGCCCCAGAAACGGGAGTCACGTGAGTTATTGCGATTATCGCCGAGGGCAAAATAGGCATCTTCCGGCACAGTCCATTCACCATCCCGGATGGAAAAGTGCTTGCGTAGTAAGGCATGCTTCACACCATCAAGGTTCTCTTCATACAGGCCTGAAACATCAGCGCTGCCGTCACCGAGAAAGTAAGTACGCTCACCCTTCTCAACAAGCGGCATCTCTATATCATTGATATACAACTTGTTTTCACGATAGGTTATTTTGTCGCCGGGGATACCTACGATACGCTTGATGTAATCCTTACTCTTGTCATCGGGATATACAAAAACAGCCACATCACCACGGTGAGCCTGTTTGGACAGCAACTGGATATCAGTAAGCGGGATGCGGAATCCGTAGACATAGCGCCAGACAAACAGGTAATCGCCCACTTCCAGTGTCGGCACCATGCTTGATGAAGGTATTTTGAACGGTGCCACAATAAAGCTGCGGATCACAATGGCCAGCAATGCAATCACAATCAGGCTTTCCAGCCATTCCCGCCAAACCGGTTTATTACTCTTCATCATTCAGCTCCCATCGCCCAGTTTCAGCACAGCCAGGAACGCTTCCTGAGGTACATTTACACTACCGATTGATTTCATCCGCTTCTTACCCGCCTTCTGCTTCTCCAGCAGCTTGCGCTTACGGGAGATATCACCACCGTAACATTTGGCTGTCACGTTCTTGCGCACGCCTTTGACCGTCTCTCGCGCCAGGATACGGCTACCGATTGCCGCCTGCAGGGGCACATCAAACTGATGGCGCGGAATCAGCTCGCGCAGCTTTTTCACCAGATCACGTCCGCGCGACTCGGCAATAGAACGGTGTACAATCAGGGAGAGTGCATCCACAGGTTCCGCGTGAACCAGCACATCCAGCTTCACCACATCGCTGACGGTAAATTCTGACAACTCGTAATCCATGGAGGCATAACCACGCGAGACCGACTTCAATTTGTCGTAAAAATCGATCGCCATCTCGGCCAGCGGCAGACTGTATGTAAGCATCACACGCCCCTGTCCGATAAATTTCATATCCTGCTGCATACCACGTCGATCCTGGCACAGCTTGATGATCGTACCGACAAACTCTTCCGGCATAAAGATATTGGCCAGTACAGTCGGCTCCTCAATACGATCAATATCCTGTGGCTCAGGAAACTCACTCGGATTGGAAATTTCAATAGTAGTACCGTCGGTTTTGTGAATACGGTAAACCACGCTCGGAGCGGTGGTAATCAGGTCGAGATCATATTCCCGCTCCAACCGCTCCTGAACAATCTCCATGTGCAGCATACCCAGAAAGCCGCAACGAAAACCCAAACCGAGTGCCGAAGAGGTCTCCGGCTCAAAGGTGAACGCGGGATCGTTCATGTGCAGCTTCTCCAGCGAATCACGCAGATCGTTATAATCAGCTGAATCCACAGGATAGAGGCCGGAAAAAACCATGGCCTTGGGTTCACGGTAACCGGGTAAAGGCTCGGTCGCACCATTTTTGAGCGTCGTCACCGTATCACCGACCTTCAGATCAGCCAGTTTTTTGATGCCGCCAATCAGAAAACCAACCGCTCCGGATGAGAGATGCGACGTGGAAAATGGTGTCGGCACAAAATATCCGAGATCCTGCACCTCATACGAGGCCGCAGTCGGCATAGACATCAGCCGGAAGCGATCACCTTTTTTCACGGTTCCCTCAAAGACACGAATCAGTGCGACCGCACCCACATAAGAGTCAAACCAGGAATCTACCACCAGCGCCCGCAACGGCTTGTCATCAAGATTCTTTGGCGGCGGAATATATTTTACGATGGCTTCCAGCACATCGATAATACCCTGCCCTGTCTTGGCTGAAACCGGCAGAGCGTACGAGGCATCCAGACCGATCACATCTTCGATCTGTCGTTTGGCCTCTTCAATATCGGCACTGGGCAGATCGATCTTGTTGATCACAGGGATGATTTCGAGATTGTTATCCATTGCGAGATAGACATTGGCCAGAGTCTGCGCTTCAACGCCTTGCGCGGCATCAACGATCAGCAGCGCACCTTCACAGGCCTGCAGGGATCTGGACACTTCATAAGTGAAATCCACATGACCGGGTGTATCGATCATATTCAGCTGATAGATATGGCCATCTTTGGCAGGGTAATTCAGCGTAGCTGTCTGCGCCTTGATGGTTATACCGCGCTCCTGCTCCAGATCCATCGAATCGAGTACCTGCTTCTTCATCTGGCGCTCTGTGAGCGCACCGGTCTCCTCGATCAAACGGTCAGCGAGCGTCGACTTGCCATGATCGATATGGGCAATAATGGAAAAATTGCGAATATAGTGTTGATGATTGGTTGATTGGGTCATTGGCGCGGCAGTGTACCGATGCAATCGCGACGATGCCATCAATCGATTTATCATCCCCCGCCACGGACACATAATCACTGCACACTTGCAAAAAAAACAGAGTAACCTAATTTATCGGATACTAAAGATTATCATTGGCACAGAATGGGCCGGACAGATGCAGCCTGTTCAAGCATTGTTCCAGATTAGTCAGCGGATGGGGAGATACGCGTTTCATGGGTGAATGGGATGACAACGGCAAACACAGGGAAAAACGGGAAACAGATCTGTTCGCAAATGACCCGGGAGATCAGCCACATGATGAGCTGGATCCGTTTGCCGATCTGCAGCACGACTATGAGGCATTGCTGAATCACGCAGAGCCGGAGGCGAATGTTAGTCTGCATGATATGGACAAGGATCTGGAAGCGGAAAGTGCAAAACCACCTGTCAAACCTGAGCCTGACCAGGCAAACGCTGCGGAGTTGACCGATCACGCCGCTGATCACAACAGCAGCAAAGATACAGCCGCCACGCCCCCTTTAACCGACAATCAGGCAGCAGAAGGCGCGGAAAAACAGCAGCTCCACGACGGCATTGATGCAACTGAATCCGACGATGTGGATGGTTATTTTGCCCAGTTCAGCGAGATGGCAAACAGCGCAGACCTGCCGGCTGAAACAGAAGCGATTGATGAATCATTGTTTGACGACATCCCGCCCGATCCCGATGCTGAGAAAAGAACGCTGGACCATCCGCTTTGGCAACAACCCGAAAAAACCGGCAACAGGCGCGCGCTGGCCACTATATTCATAATACTGGCAATTGGCCTGAGTGGTGGTGCCTACTGGTACACTACTGCTTCAGATCAGCAGATCGCCCAACACAGCGGTAAACAGACAACAGCCGGAGAGCAGACAGACAAAGCAGTTGCCGAGAAAGAAAAAGCTGCCATTCGCACGGCCTTGGCGGAGAAAATCCTCGCCGATGCACGTGTTGCAAAAGAGCGGAAGCAGGTCTCCGGATCAACTCCGGCCAGCGCGAAAAAGCCGGTTGCCGAAGAGACAGATACGGCGCAGCAACTGGAGCAGGCCAAGGCACAACTGGCGCTTGAAAAGAGAAATCTGGCTGCAGCACAGGGCGTTGCTGATCATACAGATCGGGCAGCAATCACACCCGGGACAACAACTCAGCCCTCCAGAGCAGAAGCTGCTGTTGAAGCCAGACAACTGGCTGATGCAAAAGCCGCTGCTGAAAGCAAACGCCTGGCTGATGCAAAAGCTGCTGCTGAAGCCAAACGCATGGCCGATGCAAAAGCTGCTACTGAAGCCAAACGCATGGCCGATGCAAAAGCTGCCACTGAAGCCAAACGCATCGCTGATGCAAAAGCTGCTGCTGAAGCCAAACGCCTGGCCGATGCAAAAGCTGCTGCTGAAGCCAAACGCCTGGCCGATGCAAAAGCTGCTGCTGAAGCCAAACGCCTGGCCGATGCAAAAGCTGCTGTCGCAAAACCGAAAGCCAATGCCGTAGCAAGCAGTCAACCCGTAGTCAGGCAGCAGGTCGTTGTGCAGTCAAAGCAGCTGCCAACCAGACCCCATGTTGTTAAAAAGCAACACGTCGTAAGCACGCCGGCTCATGCGCAGCAGATTATCGAATATGGGGCGCTGGATGACGAGATCACCATGACCCCGGCTGCTGCTGTTATCACGCCGATCACACCGGTAACGGTGCCGGCCACCTCCGGCGGCATCAAGCCATCAACCACATCCGCTCAGACCGGTGAATGGATGATCATACTGACCTCGGCCAGCTCCGATAAATCCGCCAGACAACAGGTGGCCCGCATGCATGAGCAAGGCGTACAGGCAGAGGTAGCCCGGATTGTCGATCAGGGCAGGGTCTTCCACCGCATTCGCCTGACCGGTTTCTCTTCCCGGCAACAGGCACAACAACAGCTGGATATTGTCAGCCGCAAGCTCGGTTTGCATGGCGCGAAAATCGAAAAACTGTAGCTGTTAACGCCAGTCACGCCATTGACAGCACAGCGGCCGCTTCCTAACGTCGCGCTACTTTTGAAAACAAGGATCTACCTACCATGTCAGATATCTCCCGCTCCCAGAGTGATTTTGAGCAAGCACGAAAAATACTGCCGGGCGGCGTCAACTCTCCTGTACGTGCATTCAAGTCAGTCGGAGGTACGCCACGTTTTTTTGCCAGAGCGAGCGGCTCCAACGTCTGGGATGTGGATAACAACCGTTATATAGATTACGTCGGCTCCTGGGGGCCAATGATCCTCGGCCACGCCCACCCGGCCGTCGTTAAGGGCGTGCAGGAGACGGCCGAGCTCGGCATGTCCTTCGGCGCACCGTGCGAGCTGGAAATTGAGCTTGCCCAGCTGGTGATAGATATGGTCCCCTCCATCGAGGTGGTCCGTTTTGTCAACTCCGGCTCGGAAGCAACCATGAGCGCGCTGCGTCTGGCACGCGGCTTCACCGGCCGTGATAAATTCATCAAATTTGACGGCGGCTATCATGGCCATGCCGATGGCTTTCTGGTCAAGGCGGGCTCCGGTGCCGCCACGTTCGGTGAGCCGGACTCGGCCGGTGTGCCTGCCGACTACGCCAAGCTGACGCTGACCGCACCATTCAATGATATTGATGCCGTAAAGAGCCTGTTCGCACAAAACAGCGGTGAAATTGCCTGCATTATTGTCGAGCCGGTGCCCGGCAATACCGGCGTGATGTTACTGCATGAAAATGGTTTCCTGCAGCAACTGCGCGATCTCTGCGACGCTGAAGGCGCGCTGCTGATCTTTGATGAGGTGATGTGCGGCTTCCGCGTCGCGGCCGGTGGCGCACAACAGCGTTTCGGCATCATGCCCGATCTGACCTGTCTGGGTAAAATTATTGGTGGTGGTCTGCCGGTCGGCGCTTATGGCGGTCGCGAAGAGATCATGCGCAAGATATCCCCCGATGGCCCTGTCTATCAGGCAGGCACGCTCTCGGGCAACCCGCTGGCCATGCGCGCCGGTCTGGAGACGCTGTCGCGCCTGCGTGCACCGGGCTTCTATGAAGAGCTGGAGCGCAAGACTACACGCCTGGTAGAGGGACTGCTCGCCGGTTGTAAAGCCGCCGGAGTACCGGCAGTCGCCAATCAGGTGGGTGCGATGTTCACCATCTTCTTCACGGATCTGGATGCGGTAACCAGCTGCAGCGATGTCAGCGAACACTGCGACCTGCCATTCTTCGGCCGTTATTTCAATGCTATGCTCGATGAAGGTATCTACCTTGCCCCATCGCAGTACGAGGCTGCATTCATGTCCGCAGCCCACTCTGACGCTGATATCGATGAGACCATTGCCGCTGCCGGTCGCGCGCTGGCAACACTGACTGCATGAGTCTGCTGCAATCGATTACATTTAACGATGCGGGTCTGGTGCCGGCCATCGCACAGGATGCGACCAGCGGCCGCGTGTTGATGATGGCCTGGATGAACAGAGAGGCAGTCGAGCAGACACTGGCAACAGGCTTTGCCCACTACTACTCCCGTTCACGGCAGCGGCAGTGGAAAAAAGGTGAATCATCCGGCCATGTGCAGAAGGTGCAGGCTATCTATCTGGATTGCGATGGTGATACGATACTGCTGAAGATCGAACAGAGTGGCCCTGCCTGCCATACCAATCGCGAATCCTGTTTTTACAAACAGCTTCAGGATCAGACATGGATCACCATAGAGGAGCCCATGACATGAGCAACACCATGAACGCCAATGATATTCTCGGTGAGCTGACCGCCATACTGGAAGCCCGCAAGAGCGAATCAGCGGATGCATCCTATGTCGCATCGCTCTATGCCCGACCGGACAAAATGCTGGAGAAGATCGGCGAAGAGGCTGTGGAAACCATTATCGCCGCAAAAAATGATGATCGTGAACAGATCATCTATGAAACAGCGGATCTCTGGTTTCATACCATGGTGATGCTGGCTCAGAAGAACCTGTGTGCAGATGATGTACTGCGCGAGCTGGCCCGACGTTTTGGCGTGTCCGGCCATGATGAAAAAGCCTCCAGGACAAAATAAGCAGCCTCACAGGGCTACTGTCCTGACACCATGCCTATGGATAAACAGCAAATCCTGAATCTGATTATTGCGCAGTTGCGTAGTGATCTGGCCATGAGTGAGCGGGCTGTGAAAGTTGCGCGGGATACGGCCAGCCATGCCGACTGTCTGGGCTCCAGCAAATATGAAACCATGGGACTGGAAGCGTCCTACCTTGCTCAGGGGCAAGGCTTACGCCTGCTTGAAGTCGAGCGTGCACTCAACCATTTCACACAACTCTCACTGCCCGAGTCCGCCGCATCCACCATTGGCTTATCGTCACTGGTAGAGCTGGAGGATGAGCATGGTGAGCGGCAACTGCTCTGGCTTGCCGCAGATGCGGGTGGACTGAAAATTGACTACCTGGATACGGTGATCACGGTCATTACGGCCCGATCACCGCTGGGCAAGGCATTAATCGGCAAGGTATGTGATGACGACATTGCCATCAGCATCGCCGGCAAAGAGCGCTGCTATATGATCTTATCCGTCCTGTGATGACACCACCACCGCATGATTCAGGTCAGCCCATTGATCAGGGCAGCAGGGAAAGCGAATGGTTTCTCTATTTGATTCGCTGCAAGGGCGGCCAGCTTTATACCGGCATCAGCACCGATGTAGCGCGTCGCTTCGCTGCCCATCAACTTGGTAAAGGGGCCAAATTTCTGCGTGGCAAAGCACCGCTGGTACTGGTCTTCCAACAGAAAATCGGCTCGCGCTCCGAGGCCCTCAAAACCGAAGCCGCAGTAAAAAAACTGGCCCGCGCTGACAAGGAGAACATCATCAGCTCCGGACACCTGGCACGCATCTGAATTTATCTGGCAGCGATGCATCTGCCTGATGCACCGCAGCTGAATTAGTCTAAACAACACTTTTGCTGTATGCTGCCGTTTTCGCGTAGTGAATCAGTTGACTCACGCATGCTGCGTATGACGGATTAAACAGGTGTTATATGGCAGCCATACGCGTTCGTTATCAAACTCTGGAGTTTGATAACGTGGACATTCATCTTCGCACATTAAGAGATAATCAGGAATTTTCTGACGACGACGGTATCGCCGAAGGTCTGGGCATTTCATCGGCAACATGGCCTCTGTTCGGCATCGTATGGCCTTCCGGTCAGGTGCTCGCTCACCTGATGGCTGACTATCAGATTGCCGGCAAGCGCATTCTGGAGGTCGGCTGCGGTATTGCACTCTCCAGCCTTGTGCTCAATCATCGCCATGCGGATATCACAGCCACAGACTATCACCCGGAAGCCGGTGCATTCCTGCTGGCAAACACAAAACTGAATGCCGATCAGGCTATCCCCTTTCTGCGTACCGGCTGGGAAGATGATAATCACAGTCTGGGCAAATTCGACCTTATTATCGGCAGCGACCTGCTCTACGAACAGGGCCACGCTGAAATGCTGTCGGGATTCATTGATAACCATGCCAACCCGCACTGTGAAGTCATTATTGTTGATCCGGGTCGCGGTCGTCATGCCCGTTTCAGTAAAGCAATGGTCAAGCTCGGCTACGCACACAGCCAGAGCCGGCCTGAAAATATTGAATATCTGGAAATACCGTTACCAAAAGGTCAGGTCCTGCATTATCTGCGCTAGCAGCCTGTCGATGGATAAAAAACCGGCGCTACACCTTATTTGCCCTGGACATTGTAATGGGTGGCTTTATCGCCACCCTGGTGTGAGGAAGAGTCGCAGGCTTTTTCTGCCATTCTGATGATCTGATCCACTGCCAGCGTCAGCTCATCACTGTTCAGATGCTCCGATTTGACAGTAGCCGCACCGATACTGGCGATCGCACCATGCATGACCCCCTTGACCGTATTGCGTATACGCTCGGCCAGTATCATGGATGCCTTTGCATCCGTGTAGGGCAGCAGCACGGCAAAGCGGCTCTCTGCAAGCGGCTCGATCATATCCGAATCACGCACATTCAGCCTGATCTGGTGATGGATCACGCGTAGCAGTTGCGCCAGCTCTGACTGCTCTTTACTCAGGTCGACGTTGAGCAACAGTAGCGATGTGGCGGCGCCTTTTCTGGCTGCCAGATTGAGTGTTTCATGCATCAGCAGGTGGAGTTGCCGATACTCATCGGGTGCTGCTGCCCCTGGATCCGGCTCTGCCTGCGGCGGCCATTCCAGATGCTCGGGCAGATCCTCCCCTATATTGTACCAGGGTGCCTTGTAACGGGTGAATATATGTCTGGCAGGACGCGTACCCGGATCGCCGTCAACAGTGCCCATACGGAAGATATAGTGTTGCTGGTCTTCACGCCTGGCATAAATCTGCGAGCCGCAGTTGCTACAGAAATAGCGTCGCTTGCCCGGAGAGGATTCGTAGTTTTTCAACAACGCCTCACCAGCCGTAAACGTCAGATCAGCCAGCTGCACAGTTGCTACCGACGAAAAGGCCGAGGCATGCGCCTTGCGGCAGGTAGGACAGTGACAATGGATGATCGGCCCCATCTCACCACGGATTTCATATCTGATCTGCCCGCACAGACAACTGCCTGTAATCATAGATGCTTCTCCCGACCGGAGCCGACCGGTAACCGGCCTTAAACTCACTACGATCAGAGGCTATAAGCGCAGGCAGGCAGTGACAATATGATAATCCGGTCACAACACGCGGGGGCATCAGACAGCAGAGCGACAGTCACTGCCTGTGCATCCATCTGATACGGCGGCCATCAGAACTTGTTTGCACTGAAACCGTCTCTCATACGATCTTGCTCAATGTCATACTTATGTCACAAGCCGGCTTCATGATACCCCTCTTTGTAATGGATCAACTAAGCCTCGATTTACCTGTCAGCAACATCCGTTTGCCGACCGGCAGCTGCACTGACAGAAAAACAAACTGACCAAGGATATTCTATATGTTACTCAAGCTCTTTCATGCCGCCTGCCTGCAACGGTTTATTACCCGCACATTGATGCTGCTGGCGGCCATGGCAATGATGACGCCGTTAAATGCCATGGCTGATGATATGGTTCGGCTGAATATTGCCGCTTTTGAAAAGCGGGCTGCTGATTTCACCTTTGACTCCATCATTACCGGCACCTATGCCGACATGTTTAATATCATGCAAACCAAAGCGGATGTGATCTTTCTGACCCGCACACCCGTGCTGCAGAACGGCGATGTAATCAACCTGCAGATTGATGCACTGCGTATGGCCGACAACAATAAACTGTCAAACGAAGGGCTGAACTGCCAGTTTGTTTTTGATAATGAATCGGATGAGGATTCGCAGTTCTACTCGATAGCCGGCATGTGCAGCATGCTGGAGGCAACCGATATCGGAACAAACAAAATCAAGGCATTCATCAAAAGATCCATGCTTTCCGATGCCAACTACAATATGAATGTGTGGATGAAAATCTACGAGGATGAAAAACAGGGCATCGCCATTTATGCCGATGTGGATCCAAAATAGGAAGCCCTCCCCTACGCCGTTTTGGCATACAAAATCTCCATCAAAACAGAGCATGATACAGCCCACTTCAATCACTCGTTCGGGTTCTATTCAGGGAGCGCGTGCGCAGCAGCATAGCCCGCATATGACTGAATCGGAAGATAGAGAGAGCCCATATGGTGAAGGCTAAGTTCGGTCAAAAATGGACAGTCAGCAACCTTTCTGTGACAATCGATATCTACTCAGGGAAACCTGCGTATTCCGGTCGAACGTGACACCTGATTCCGCTGGAACGCGGCACCCCATTCCGATTGAAGTCGGCACCTGATTCCGGTGAAGT
>PFXI01000090.1 GCA_002791575.1 Zetaproteobacteria bacterium CG_4_9_14_3_um_filter_54_145
AATGTCCGGTCCGTCCACTTGTACGGCGCCTTCAAAATATTGCCATCAATGTCGGTCAGGCGGGTATAACCGTAGGCGATGCCGCATTCGGGATGCTCCCTCAGGGCCGCGACCTGCACGCTGAATTTTTCTGGCAGTAGCAGGTCATCGCTGTCGAGGTACTGGATAAATTCACCCCGTGCGACGAGCCGCCCGGCCTCGCGAGCCAGACCCGCACCACCATTATCGATATGCACGACACTGATCTCATCCGGGTGGTCACTGGCCATTTGATCAGCCTCCGCCCCGGTAGCATCGGTCGAGCCGTCATCTACGATAATGATCTCAATCGGCCTGTAGCTCTGCGCAAGCACCGACCCGACCGCCTGCCGCAGCATGTCAATCCTGTTATAAACAGGGATAATCGTTGAAACGAGACCTGAAATTACCATAGCAGCGGGCTTATTTACTGCTCGACTCTTTTGAACAGCAGATCACACTCAGAGAGCCACTCCTCTCCAAGCGTGGTTGTCTTGATATCCAGTAATTTGAAGCCTCTCTCGGTTAAAAACGTGAACACATCCCGGAAGTCGGGCGTGTCCTTATAAACCGAATGAATACTGGTTTCCACATAGATATATTCGATATTTTCGACATACTGGCCAAGCCCTTTAAGCACCTCTATCTCAAAACCCTGAACATCCAGTTTCATGACCTTGATATCGGTAATATTATTTGCCTGAATATAATCAGCCAGCGTGATAACATCGACCATCTCACTGCTATTGAAGTCGATCTCATCGTTCAACTTCCAGTTTTCATCAAGCTGGCAGAACGAATTGGGTTTGTGGAACGCTGCCTCATGCAACTCCAGACTGCCTTTCTCTGAGCCTACAGCCGCATTGACCAGCGTAACACGCTCATCAGCAGAGAGTGCCGGCGTCAGGATTTCTCGAAAAACGGACGTGGTTGGCTCAAAACAGTGCACTTCAGCCGTCGGGTTATACTCCAACCAACACTGGGCAAACCAGCCTTCGCACGCACCTACATCAAAAACAACATGTTTATCTGGGACGGTGCCGACCTTCCGTAACGGGTAATAATCGTCATTCAACCATCGGGGCATTCCAAGTAGATCTTTGATCTTTCGCCTGACCGGAGAGGGTAGTAGTGCCCTCAATATTTGTCTCACTGGCATGGTTCTCCGCCCCTTCATATCTTGTTCATTCTAGCGTTCACACTTGAGCCTTTTTACTGTTATGACTGGTTACGACAATAGAACTCATTGCACCCGATCATATGGAAACGGTGGTAGCCCTGCGATTCCATATAGCGGGAAACGGGATAGTCCGAGTGGCCTGTGTTGTTTTCCAGCACAACCACCTTTGGTGCGAAACGGACAAGGTCGAACCCTTTGAGTACATCCAACTCACCGCCTTCAACATCAATGGTGACAAAGTCGATCCGCTTAGGCGCCAGTTCATCCAGAATAGAGTCCATGGTTCTGAACGGAACCTCGACTTTACTGATGCTTTTGCCTGCCCTTGTACAGCGTTCAATATCGGCATCATCGGGATTCACGAAGGAGAGCATTTCATCACCTTCATCACCCGAAACGGTATGAAAAACGATCCGCTCTGCCTGCCCCGGTGCTCCGACTGCCGTGTGCACCACCGTGCTTCCCGGTCGATTCTTCCGGCACAGTTCAGCCACATCCGGGTTTGCCTCAACCAGCAACCCCTTCCAGCCAATCGATTCAAATGCAAAGGTGTTGCTCAATGAAACACCATCGTGGGCCCCGATTTCGATAAAATAGCCCTCGGCTTTACGGCCAAAGTAGTTCCATAGGAAAATATCCTCGCCATGCTGAGCGTGAAAGGGCACCCTGCCATCCCTTTTCATGATAAGCCCGGCTAACTCACCATAGGTTTCACGATACTCCTGAATGTGTTGTAACTGCAGGTTATTCAGCTCCTTCTTTAACTGTTCATGGGCCTGCCAGAGCCCCCGTATCGCTTGTCGAAAACGAAATGCCAGTAACGTGATAGCAGTAGCAAGTGTAATAAAAACCAGGGTTGTAATCATGTCATATCCTTTTGTTATGTTTCTGAATCATTTCAATCAGCTCATGTGCAACAGTCGTCGAATCGACGAGTGTACTCTACCTCTGGGCTTAACCGGCGGAAGGTCATCCAGTGGCATATCTTTGACAAGTGATTCTGTTAAACGTGTATATATCCCTGTCAGCGTGTGCCACTCATGCTTAATCGCAATATCCCTGTTTTTTCTGACAAAGGGGAGCAACTCCCGATACCGCTCCATGCTGAGACCGCGCAGTATATCTGCAAGCTCATCCAGAGATGAAAACAGAATCATGCCACGCTTATCAAACAGCTCTGTGATGGCAGGACAGCCCCAGTAGATAGGCACCACCGTATCGGTCAGCAGGCAATCAATCAGCTTTTCGCTGAAATAGAAGTCTTCCTGCACATTCTCCATCGCGATGGAGAATGCATACTTGCCCAACCCGTCCAGCTTGCTGTCGATGGGATTGATGCCTTTGCCGTAACAATCCACCTGCGCAAGCCCCATACAGATCCGGGCCACATCCATGCGCAGCGAATAGCCATGTGCCGCGTTATGATCAATACTGCCGAGAAAAGAGACCAGACTGGTTTTATCAAATTGCTGCCCTTCCCATGCACCTTCCAGCCAGCTGGTGCCGTAATAGAGCAAGCCATAAGGCTCGCCTGACTCAATCAATGTTTTTCTGAGTGTATAGGTTTTCCTGAACAGCGGCCGCAGTTGCTCTGCATGTTCAAACACCATTGAGATCGGACTTTCCAGCATCAGGCAGATGCGGCGCTGATGCGGGTACTTCGCAACATCTTTAGCCAGTGCCGCATTATCCAGATAGAGCGCCAGTGAGAATGCCCTGCCTGCCTTCTTTTCAGGGCTGAAAATAAAGCAGTAGTCACGTCCCTGATGTGAAACGCGTATCTCATCGACAAACGACTTGCCGTAGCAGTCGATCAGGATATCACTGCTCATCCGGAAACTCCCGGCTGGGGCCGGTTGGGACCGTCCGGCAAGCCAGATTTCATACTGCTCAATAAAGCAATGCGCTCAACAACTGGCATGTTCATTTTTGCTACAGAGAAGGCTTCCCGCTCTACCATGCCGCTGTGCTTCTCCTTCTGCGCCGGGTGCCAGAGATGCACAAAGGGCATGAAGCCGCCCGGATAGAAATTCAGCGTCTCTGCCCGCTGCAGTATCTCGTCATCCTCTCCGCCCCAGCCGTAAAAGGATTCATCGTGACCGCCGATACGCCAGTAGGCATCTTTGTTCATCACCAGTGAAATACCACGACAATTCTGCCGCACCTCGGCGATCCGCCGGACAGCGGCCAGTGAGCGCTCTGCCTGTATCAACTCGGAGGTCACCTGATCGGGATAAAATACCAGCCGCGGGATTCGTGCTGCCTGAAAACCCCTGACTGCCAGCTCGCAAACGCTGGCTGCATAACCGACAGGAGCCAGCATATCGCCATCGTGGAAAATCAAGGTATCTGCACGTGCATGACGCGCACCGACATTCATCGCCCAGGATTTATTGAACGGCATATCGGCCGATGTCGAGCGCGCGTGGATATGTTGAACCCCCGGCAGGCTCTCATCACCGAGCAGCCGCTCCCAACTCTGTTCCACGAGAATAATCTCGCAGCTCACACCCTGCTGTTCCTTTAATGTGGCAAGGCATGCCTGTAGCTGCGGCAATCGTGCCGTACCGCGAAAAGCGATAATAATGCTGACATCG
>PFXI01000063.1 GCA_002791575.1 Zetaproteobacteria bacterium CG_4_9_14_3_um_filter_54_145
CGGCATTAAGAATCGAAGACTTAAAGCTGGATGGGATAATGATTATTTGGAAAAACTGCTAATGGGAAAGTAACAGTTTTAATGCGATTGCCCTGCCCTTGCAGTACCCATTGTTTCCGTCCACAGCTTCCGGAGATAGGGTTGCGCCATGAACTATACAGGTGTCTGCCATGTCTGAAAAACCATGGGGCGGAAGATTTGAGTCCCCCACCAATGAATTTGTAGAAGCATTCAATGCCTCGATCGATGTCGATGCCCGCATGTATGGCGAAGATATCGCCGGCTCGCGTGCGCATGCCCGCATGCTCTGCAAGCAGGGCATCCTCAGCGCCGATGATCTCGATGCCATCCTGCACGGCCTCGATGAAGTCAGCGCTGAAATCGAATCAGGCGAATTCGAGTTTAAGATTGCACTCGAAGACGTACATATGAATATCGAATCGCGGCTGACGGCAAAGATCGGCGATGCAGGCAAGCGACTGCACACCGCCCGCTCGCGCAACGATCAGGTTGCCACCGATACACGCCTCTACCTGCGCACACGCACCGATACGATGGTCGCATATATCCGCAAGCTGCAAGGCGTATTGGTTACCCTGGCTGAAACGCATGCTGCCACCATCATGCCCGGCTTTACCCATCTGCAGACAGCGCAACCGGTAACGCTGGGGCATCATCTGCTGGCCTATGTCGAGATGTTTGAGCGCGACAGCGGTCGCTTTCTCGATGCGCGCCGTCGCATGAACCTGTGTCCGCTGGGATCGGCGGCACTCGCCGGCACCACTTTCGCCATTGATCGCCATATGACTGCCTCCGAACTGGGTTTTGACGGCCCTACACGCAATTCACTCGATGGCGTATCCGATCGCGATTTTATTATCGAACTGCTGGCTGCGGCATCCATATGTGCCGTACACCTCTCGCGCCTGGCCGAGGAGCTGATCCTCTGGATGAGCGCCCAGTTCCGCTTTATTGATCTGCCAGACGCATTCTGTACCGGCTCATCGATCATGCCGCAGAAAAAAAACCCGGATATGCCGGAGCTGGTCCGCGGCAAAGCCGGACGCATTATCGGCGGTCTGGTGGCCATGCTGGTCACCGTCAAGGGGCTGCCGCTGGCCTACAACAAGGACATGCAGGAGGACAAGACAGCGATCTTCGATGCCTTTGATAATCTGCAGGGCAGCCTGCGCGTCTTCGGCGATATGTTGCCGGGTATGCGCGTCAACATCGACATCCTGCATGCCGCTGCATCCTCCGGCTTCGCCACCGCCACCGATCTGGCTGACGCACTGGTGCGAGCCGGCGTACCGTTCCGTGATGCGCATGAAATCGTCGGCAAATCGGTTGGCCACTGCATCAAGGCCGACATTGAGTTACATCAGATGGATGCCGCAACCTGCCACCAGATTGATCCGCGCCTGAGCGCCGAGATGGTCGGCGCACTGTCGGTGGAAGCCTGTGTTGCCGCCCGCGATCATATCGGCGGCACAGCACCGTCACAGGTGACAGCGCAGGTTGCGCTATGGAAGAAACAGCTGGAGAATCATCATGCATAAATGGCGCATATTCAGCGCACTGCTGCTCATCTGCTTGCTTGCACTATCCGCTTGCGGCCGCAAGGAAGCACCGCAAATCACATCCGATAACGACATGCCCCGGCTTAATGACCTGCACGACCGGGTCGTCGGCAATGTCCTGGAGCTGACCTTTGTACTCACCGGCAATGAGAAGGGCGTAGGCTTTCAGGTCGACCGCACCACCATGGATCCGTACTGCCAGTGCCCCGGCTTGTGGCGCCGCTTTTATAATCGCCCACCCCTCCCCGTACAGGTAGATAGCCCGTCAAAACGGCTGATCCCGCTGAGAACTGATAAAACCGAGTACCTGTTTCGCATCCGCGCCTATGATATTGACGGTAACCTGGGCCCGTGGAGCCGTGCTATCCATGCCAAGGGCGTGGATCTCTCTCTCTGAGGTCAACATGAGCCATACAAATCAATCACAACAGGTGCGACTGGATCAACTGGGTGCCTACCCGTTTGCACGCCTGAAAAAGCTGCTGACAGGGCACCATGCCAATCCCGAACTGCCTCATATTGATGCCGGTGCAGGCGAGCCGCGCCTGCCGCTGCCCGATTTTGTTGCCGGCACACTCGCCGCCCATCTGGACGGCTTCTCCCGCTACCCGGCCACCACCGGCAACGATGCCTTACGCGAGGCCATTGCCGCATGGCTGAAGCGCCGCTATGGGCTAACCCATATTGATCCGGCCACGCAGGTACTCAGTGCCAACGGTACGCGTGAAGCACTGTTTGCCATTGCGCATGCACTGGTCAACCCGGATGCCTCGGACAAACCTTACGCACTGATGCCCAACCCGATGTATCAGATCTATCTGGGTGCTGCGATTACAGCTGGTGCCGCGCCCTATTTCATGCCGTGCACCGCAACAAATCGCTTTGAACCGGATCTTGATGCCGTGCCTGATGATGTCTGGGCCAATACGGCACTGGTCTATGTCTGCTCCCCGTCCAACCCGACCGGCTGGATCGCCGATCAGGACTATTTCACCCGCCTGATCGAGCTGGCCGATCGACATGATTTCCATATCATCTCCGATGAATGTTATTCGGAAATCTATTGGCAGGAGAAGCCGCCGGTCGGCCTGCTGCAGGCTGCTGCATCACTGGGCCGTAATGACTATGCCCGCTGCCTGGTAATGAATTCACTCTCCAAACGCTCTGCCCTGCCTGGTCTGCGCTCCGGTCTGATTGCCGGAGATGCCGCACTGATCGCCCGTTTTGCCAAGTTACGCAGCTATACGGGACCGGCTACACCACTACCGCTACAGCATGTGGCGGCAGCGGCATGGTCGGATGAGGCGCATGTCAAAGAGCATCTGGCTCTCTACCGTCAGAGCCTGAAGGCATTTTTTACGGCCTTCGGTCAGGGAAAGCCTCCTGCAGGTACATTTTTTATATGGCTACCGGTTACCGACGATGAAGCATTTGCCGTTGCTGCTTACGAGCAGCAGGCCGTAACCCTGCTACCCGGCTCTTATCTCTCGGCCGATGAGGCGTCGGGCGACAATCCCGGACGCGGCTACATACGTATCGCACTGGTCGATGGGCCGGAAAAGGCTGCCGAGCTGGGCAGACGACTCAAGGCAGTGAGCATGAAATCATGAATATTCCACTACATATCGAACAGCATTTGCGTCAGATGGCAGCAACAGAGGCGACGTTGAACTGCTATCTCTATGACACCACGTCGATGCGTGAAAAAATCGTCTACCTGAACAACATCATGCCCGCCGGTGTAGAGGTATTTTACGCCATGAAGGCCAATCCGCATCCGGCTTTCCTGCTGGCAGCACGCAGCGCCGGCGCCAAAGGCATTGAAATCGCCAGTCTCGGCGAGGCGGAAAAAGCCGTGGTGGCTGGCTTCAATGGCGATCAGCTGATTTATACAGGGCCCGGCAAATCGCCCGAAGAGCTGCGCTGGGGCGTATCGCACGGCATTCGCACCATCCATATCGAATCCCTGACCGAAGCGCACCGGCTGAATGCCATCTGCAGTGACATGGGTCGGAAGCAGGATATTCTGCTACGCATCAATGCCGATTTTGATATCCACGAAGCGCAAACCACCTTTTCGGGCGGTTCGAAAAAATTCGGTATCGACGAAGAGAAGCTGGCCGAAATCCTGCCGCAGCTACTGGCGCTCGGCCATTTGCGGTTCCGCGGCCTGCATGTCTATGCAGCCTCCGGTGTACTCAATGTGAACGACCTGCTGAAAAACTGTGAACTGGTTTTCGGCATGGCCCGACAGATCGAGCTGGATCACCCCGGTACACGCTGTGACACAATTGATTTCGGTGGCGGCTTTGGTGTCGACTATCTGGAAGAGGGGCACGATTTTGATCCGCAGGCCTATGCCGATGGTCTGAGTGCACTGATCACGCAGTATGGTTTCGGCGGACGTACCTTTTTCCTCGAACTGGGCCGCTATCTGGCGGCCGACTCAGGCTGGTTCTGTACAGAGGTGCTCGACATCAAGGACAGCCGGGGCAAAAAGCAGGTAATCTGCGCCGGCGGCATCAATCATTTTCGCCGTCCGGCAGCGCTCGCCATCAACCACCCACTGGCCATCATACGCATGGGCAGAAAAGCCCTGTTCCCGACCCAGGAACAGGTGTGTGATGAAGCGGTCTATTTCGGTGGACCGTTGTGTACCGGCGCCGACAAGCTGGCCAATAATGTGTTTCTGCACGCCGTTGATGTCGGTGATATTGCCGTCTTTGGTCTGGCAGGCGCCTATGGTCTGACGATGTCCAACCTGGAGTTTCTCAGCCACGAAAGACCGCAGGAAATCGTTCTGAGCTAGCGCGGGCAGACGCTTGCAAGGCCATGTGCATTATGCAGCATGGGCATACAGAGCAACAGGTAAGGGCCGCTCGCATGCGGCTGAGATTGATACAAAACAGACGGCACAGGACCGCAACATCGGCTAAAGGAGCTAGCATGAGTCACTTACAGGATACCATTGAAAAGGCTTGGGATACACGCGAGTCATGGAGCTCCAGCACAGTGGATGCGGAGATCAGGGAAGCCATTGAGCAGGCCATCCAGCTGCTGGATGACGGCGGCATACGCGTTGCGGAAAAAGATGATCAGGGCAAATGGGTCACGCAGGAGTGGCTGAAGAAGGCCGTGCTGCTCTATTTCAAGCTGCATGACAATCAGGTCATCAGCGGTGGCGACACCAACTATTTCGATAAAGTACCGCAGAAATTTGCCAACTGGGGCGAAGATATGTTCCGCAAGGGCGGCATGCGTGTCGTACCGCCAGCCACTGTTCGCAAGGGCGCATTCATCGCGCCCAAAGTCGTGCTGATGCCGTCCTATGTCAATATCGGTGCCTATATTGATGAGGGTACCATGGTCGACACCTGGTCTACAGTCGGCTCCTGCGCACAGATCGGCAAGAACGTGCACCTCTCCGGCGGCGTCGGTATTGGCGGCGTGCTTGAGCCACTGCAGGCCACCCCGACCATCATCGAAGATAATTGCTTTATCGGCGCGCGCTCGGAGATCGTCGAAGGTGTCATCGTACGCGAAGGCTCCGTCATCTCCATGGGCGTTTATATCGGCAAATCTACCCGTATTATCAATCGCGAAACCGGCGAAGTAATGTATGGCGAAGTGCCGCCCTACTCGGTCGTGGTGTCCGGCTCAATGCCCGGCAAATCCGGCGGCCCGAACCTCTACTGCGCTGTAATCGTCAAGCAGGTGGATGAAAAGACAAGATCCAAGACCGGCATCACCGAGCTGCTGCGCGACTTCTGATCACAGGGCGGCAGGCACACTGGCAGAGGTCATGGCGACGATCTATTATAAGGCCGCTCCTCAAACAGAGGATCAGGAGGGTATATGCCATTAAGCAAGCTGGAAGTCAGCATAGTCATCAACCGCCCGGTTGAAGTTGTCATCAACTATGTGGATGACAACAGAAACGATCCGATGTGGCAGTCATCAGTACTCGAGTCGGAGAAAAAGTCCGCAGGCGCACCCGGTGTGGGTACCATTTACCATATCAAGGAGAAGTTTCTCGGTCGTGTTATTGAACAGGACTGGGAAGTCACTGAGCGCAAACCTGATGGCAGCCAGTGGTCTGCCAAATCCATGACCGGCCCGTTCCCGATGGCCGCCAGCATGTCCTTTGTTGCCGATGGCGACGGCACACGCGTCACACGCACATTGAACATCGATGTCGGTCGTTTCTTCAAGGTAGCCACCCCGGTTGTCGCACACATTGCCAAACGCGAACTGGAGATGGACTTCAGCAACCTGAAAGAGTTGCTCGAAGCAGAGGCTTAATGATATTACCGGGGGCCCTCCCCCGGTAAACCCGCCTTTAACTCAACCTGAAGCATGGATGAATATCAATTTATCTGTGATGCAGATCACAAGCATGCAACATAGGCATCATTATATTGCGCACAGCTTGTGTAACTGCACCCCGGCAGAGTGATACATGAACAGGAGAGCAAATGAAAAGAATCATCGGACTGATCCTTGGCTTAACCGCAGCATCACCACTGGCGTCTGCCAATACCATTCTCGACTGGATGGATGAGCATCGACCAGCAGCTATACAGGGACAGTCGCATCAGGAGACACCGGCCGATGATGCCCGACTGCTGACGCTGGAGCCCGGTGAAACTGAAATGTATGCCCGCCCCTCTCCGGACGGTCGCTTTCTGATGAATCTGAGCAGCAAGGGTAAACTGAGCTGGATTGCCCGCCGCTACAGCGAGAATGGAGACCCGGCCAATCGCATTACCGATGATGACCGGGCTCTGGACTCGATCGGCTGGCGCGATGATGGCCATGTTTATTATCTGTCAGAGCGGGCCGGTGGACTGGGCCTGTGGGAAAAGATATCCGATGGCGAGGGCATGCAGAGACGCATCCAGTCCCTGCACGGCATGATCACCCAACCGATATTGCTGCCCGATCAAAGCATCATCGCTGTCCGCCTGAAGCAGGCCGGCAGGGGCAGCAAGCAGCATAAACAGCACAGGACAGTGGATAATTTTAACAACTGGGACTTCCCCGACTTCCTCACAGAAATCGTCCACTTCAATGCCGACGGTAGCGAGCGTGTGTTGTCCGCCGGTGTCAATCCCGCTCTGTCACCGGACGGAAAATGGATCGCATTTGCCATGCCTACAGGCCGCAGCATGCACCTGTTCCGCATGCACACCGATGGCTCCGAACTGATACAGATTACAGACAGCAGAAGCGAAGATGTACAACCGGCCTGGAGCAGGGATGGCCGCTGGCTGCTGTTCACATCCAATCGCGCCAACCCTGACCTGCGCCATAGCGAAAAGAGCGAGTGGGATATCTGGCGTATCGGCACCAACGGACGCAACCTGACGCAACTGACCCGCGATCCGGCCCGCGACGGCGGGGCTGCCATGGGCACTGATGGCAAAGTCTACTTTCACTCGGATCGCAAGATCAGCAGCGAGCAGCGAGCAGAGCACCAGATCAAGTCGCACTCAGTCTCCGGCTTCCATATCTGGTCGATCGACCTGCCAAAGCAAGCCGACCCCGTAGCTAACTGAAGATAGCTGCCAGCTCTGCGAAACCGTCCTCCAGCTCCACCTCGACAGCGGCCAGATGGGTCTCATTCAGACCCAGCCGCTTCATCGGAGGATAGTGCAGTATATCAATACCTTCCGGCATGATATCGAAGGGCGACGCATGACCTGTTTCCGACAGCAGAAATTGTACGGCATCAATCACATCGATCAGATTTTCACGCGGCCGGTCATCCGCCTCAACACCATGATGGGATGCCAGGGCAATGAAGGCATCCGGCATCTCCCAGTAGGTCAGCAGACGCCCCCCCATCTCGCGGTGTAGCTGTCGCAACAGCTCGTGTCGCTCCTGATCATCACAGGCGGCGATTTCATCCGGCACCGCACAGATAATTGCAGCCACTCCGACATCGAACAGCATACCGCCCATAAATGCCTCTTCGGGATCGACACTGCCGACCAGGCGCGCCAGATGCTGGGCCGCGGCCGCTACCAGCAGCGAGTGCTGCGCACTTTCGCGCAACAGCGCCTGCAGATCAGGCGCCTTCACCGCCAGATGAATCTGTGAGGAGATGGCTGTCATCAACTGCAGTGTGCGCCGCCCGCCCAGGCGCTGGATCGCCATCGACAGATTACGTATCTCAATCCCGGAAGCCTTGAAACGGGCGCTGTTGGCAATACGCAGTACGGTTGTCGAGAAGGTCGAGTCCGTGGCAATGACCTTGGCAATATCAGCTGCCCCTTTGTCCTTATCATTCACCATCTTGCGAACCTTGATGACAGCTTCCGGCAAAACGGGCAGGCGAGCATCCCCCTCCGCGAAGCGACGGCGAATCTCCTGTGCCAGTTTAAATGCATCCACACTCATTTTTCATGCCCCATCAACTCATATATTTCTTCGACACTGCGATGCGATACCGCGCGCGGAACAATGCGATACACCTCCTCAACAGTGGTAAAGCCCAACAGTACTTTGTACAAACCATCCTCCATTAATGACAACAGCTGCGTACTGTCACAACTGATCTTGCGCACCTCTTGTGATGAGCGCCGCTCCAGAATCGCCGCGCGCACATCTTCATTGAGCACCAGCAGCTCATGCAACGCGGTACGACCATGATAGCCGGTACCATAACAGGTTCCGCACCCAGTACCGCGATAGAAGGTATTGGACCTTAACGTGGCATCATCAATACCGATCAGGTTGGCAATACGCTTGTTCGGCATATAAGCCTGCCGACAGTCCGGGCAGATGGTGCGAATCAGCCGCTGGGCCAGAATGCTGACCACGGTCGAGGAGATCAGAAACGTTTCAATACCCATATCGATCAGGCGCAACAAGCCGCCGATAGAGTCCTCGGTATGAAATGTTGTCAGCACCTTGTGCCCTGTCAGGGCAGCCTGCACCGCCACCTGTGCCGATTTCCGGTCCCGCACCTCACCCATGACAATAACATCCGGATCCTGACGCACCACGGCCCGCAATGAGTCATCAAAAGAGCGACCGGCAGTTTCATCGACCGAACACTGAATAATCCCCGGCACGATATATTCGACCGGATCTTCCACCGTAATGATCTTGGTCGTCGGGCGATTGAGATAGTCAATGGCGGCATACAGCGTGGTCGTTTTGCCCGAACCTGTCGGACCGGTAATCAGAATAACTCCCGTCGGCGCGTCCAGCGCCTCATGCTTGAACCTGTCCAACAGCCCGCGGCTCATACTGATCTGCTCGATATTCTTCAGTCCACCGGTGCTGCGAAGCACACGCATCACCATATTTTCGCCATAGATCGTCACATAGGTGGAAACTCGGTAGTCCGCGCTGACATGTCCCACATCGCGACTGAAGCGACCATCCTGATGCCGCCGGCTGTCGGAGATATCCATACTTGCCAGCACCTTCAGACGGGCAACCACCCGGTGCGCCAGATCCGGAGGCAGGTCCATCTTGTGAATCAGCACACCATCCAGGCGCAAGCGGATACGGGTGTGGCTCTCCATCGGTTCAATGTGAATATCGCTGGCGCGCTCGCGGATCGCCGCCAGCAGAATACTATCAACAACCTCCGATACCTGATCATGCGGCTCCACACCCTTGCCATCGGCAGCCTCAAGCTTGGAGAGCATCGACAGCAGTGCACTTTCCGCGGCAATAACAACCACCGCTTTCTTGTGCAGACGGCGTTCAATCTCATCAACAGCGGCATTGTGCAAGGGGTTGGCTGTCGCAATTGAGACACGCGTTGCACTGGCTTCATAGGGTATGGCCAGATGCATGCGCATGAATTTAACGGCAAATTTTCGCAACAGATCACGATCCGCCATATCCAGATCAATATGAATCAGTGGTATGCCCAACTGTTCAGACAGTGCCTGCGCCAGTTGACGATCATCAATCATGCCCAGTTCGCGGAAGATATCGCCCATGCGTTTGCCGGGTGCTCTCCGCAGCACTGCCTCGGCCTGCTGTAACTGCGCCAGCGTGATATAACCCAATTCGCAAAACAGCTCGCCCAGACGGAAGCTGCGCCCGTGCCTGCACACCAGCCGACGGTGTTCGTCCTCCGTCAGCATACCCAACTCGACAAAGATCGTGGAGAGCAGCTTGCTTGCGCCGAGCTTAACCTGCACACGCACGCCTTTTTTCACCTGCCCGGCAGTAAGCACACCCTCATCCACCAGAATGGCGGCAAAGGTACCACCGGGTTGCTGTGCCAGACCTTCGATATCCTTGCTGCTGCTGCCTTGAGCATCGTCGACCATAATCCCTCCTGAACCAACCCTGCCGGAGCAGGATTGGTGCCAAGTTAATTCGTGTGTAAGGAGTAGAAAAAAGGCTCTATCCGCGCTAGCCGGGCTCGCGCTCCATCTCCACTGCTATCATGCGGGAGACGCCCGGTTCCGGCATGGATACGCCAACCAGTCGATCGGCTTTCTGCATGGTGATCTTGTTATGTGTGATCGCCATAAACTGAACCCGGTCAGCCAGATCGCGTATCATATCGCAAAAACGACCGACGTTGGCATCATCCAGTGGCGCATCTACCTCGTCCAGCACGCAGAACGGCGCGGGCTTGATACGGAAAATGGCAAAGACCAGCGCCACAGCTGTCAGCGCCTTCTCTCCGCCTGAGAGCAGGCCTATATCCTGCAGACATTTTCCCGGTGGCTGGGCAATCACCTCCACACCCGCTGTCAGTACATCATCGGAATCCAGACGCAGCTGGGCCCGTCCACCGCCAAACAACTGCGGAAAAGTCTGCTGGAAGATGGCATTGGTCTGGTCAAACACCTCGCGAAAACGCTGGCGGGTAGTGCGGTCAATGCGCACGATGGTATCGTTCAATGTCGACAGGCTCGCGTCAAGATCAGCCGCCTGCCCGGCCAGAAAACGCTCCCGCTCGCCGGCTTGCTCAAACTCACCTATGGCCAGCAGATTGACCGGCCCGAAACGGGCCAGCCGCTCGCCCAGATCCCGACTACGCGTCATAACCACCTCGGCATCCGCGCCGGCAATATCGACAGCCGCCAGCAGTGCCGCAGCTGTCTGCCGGCAGCGCTGCTTAATTTCGCTTTCCAGCTCCTGCAAACGAGTCACATCCTGAGCCAGAGCTAGCTCAATGCGCTGGCATGCCATGGCACGCTGCTGGCGCAGGTCTCTGGCATGCCGTTCAGCCTGCTCGGCGGCATGCGCATGCTGTTGCTGCTCATGCCCCTGCTGACGCACGTGATTCATCGCTATATGCGCTTGCTCCACCCTGCCTGCAGCCGCATCGATCTGCGCATCCAGATCGGAGTGGCGGTTGGCCTGCAACAGCTCCAGCGCTACCCGCGCCAACCGATCTGTATCCGACTCTCTCTGGGCAAGCAGTCGCTCCCTCTCATCGAGCAAGCGCTGCAACTGCTGGCGCAGGTTGTCTGTTGCCTGCACAAACAGAGCCAGTGATTGCTCGGATGCAGCCAACAGCGAACGGGCCTGATTCAATCCCTGCTCGCAGATCTGCATCTGCGTGTGGCGCTCATCGAGAGCGGCCTTTGCCCGGTTCAGTTTGCCGTCATCAATATCCTGCGCCTGTTCAAATTGCTGCTGCCAGTGCCGCTGTTGTTTTGTCACATCATCCAGATCGACCAGCAAACGCTGCAGGCGCTGATCCTGCGCCGTTAACTCAACCTGCAACTGTGCAACCGTCGCTGCTGCAGTCTGTGCCCCACTGTCTCCGGAGCTCTTGTCCAGATGAGCCTGCTGCCACTGCTGCTGTTGCCGCGCAAGCCTGGCCTCTGCCTGCGCAAAGCTTGCGCGCACCACAGCCAGTGCCTGGCCGGCGGCATCCTGCAGTTGCTGCTGCTCTGTAAGCTGCCTTTTCATGGCCATACGCCTGGCCGTGCGGTTGCCAACGGGCGGCACCAGCCAGCCTTCCGGCTCATAACGCCAGCCATCGCGGCTGACGCATGCCACCCCCGAACCGACAGCCTGCTCTATCCGCTCAACCAGAAATACCGGCGAAAATACCGCACGCAACGGGTCATCTGCACTCAGTCCAATAGCATCCGCCAGCAGGCGGCCGCCATCGGGAGTAGTTGTCAAAGGTGACCTCTGTCGATCTGCGACAAATATCGCCACTGGTGCTGCCGATGCCTGCTCGATGAGTGACGGCCACTGATCACGATCATGGTCGGCCGGCACAAGGGCATCGGCGGAGCGCCCGCGCAAAGCTGCGGCGACTGCCGCCTCCAGACCTTCCGGTACATGCAGCGCCTCATCCATCCACACCGCGCCCTGCCCTTTCAGGGTATCACGCAAGGCGTCAGGCACATCCTGACTGCGTGTGCGCGCTGCCAGCTCCAGCACCAGACCTGTGCGCTCGCGCAGTAGTGCTTCGGCTTCAGCCAGTGAACAGGCCGCCTGCTCGCGCGCCTGGCGGCAACACTCCAGCTCCTCTGTTGCCAGCGCCAGCACGTCTCTACTCTCGGCCTGAGTCTGCAGCGCCGTGTTTAACAACTGCTCACTCTCGCTCAGCCGGTGTGAAACGGATCGCTGTTGATGCTGCGTCTGTTTTAACTGCTCATCCAGCTGCTCCTGCCGCTGTGCTAATCGCTGCATGGCTGCCGCCGCCTGTTCACGCCGCTGCTCTATCTGCTCCCGATCATGTTTCAGCCGTTCATATTCTGCCAGCAACCTATCGCGCTCGGCACTCTGTTGACGATAACCCTGTAACGCGTTCTGCACAGCAGTTGCAGCCTCTGTGCGCTCTGCCTGCAGCAGCGTATCGTCCTGCAAATCCAGTGCGGCCTGCGCCTGCTCCAGGTCACCCGTAACCCGCCGGATATGCGCGTTACCCTCTTCTATGCGGGCTTCCAGAGCATGCTGCCGCTCACTGAGCAATCGTCGCTCACCGGCCATGCGCTCGGCCTGCTGCTGCAGGTCTGCCCGTTGCTGTTCAGCCACACGCAATTGCTGCTGAATTTCCTGCGCCTGCTCATCAAACAGCTGCACCTGCGCACGCGCCTCAATACTGACTCGCTCGCAGCCGCTTAACCTGCCGACAGCTTCCGCCTCATCATGCCGGGCACGACTTAGCTGCTGCTCAATGCCGGCGCTGTTCTCCTGCAGGGCCGCATAGCGTAGCGCCAGCGCCAGCGACTGCAGATGAGCCATCTCATCCTGCATGCTGCGGAATCGCTCCGCGCGTGAGGCCTGCTGCTTCAGGCTGCGGCACTGGGCGCGCACCTCTTCCAGCAGATCCAGCACACGATCGAGGTTCTGTCGGGTATCTTTCATACGTCGTTCGGCTTCACGGCGACGTGTGCGGTACTTCATCACACCTGCCGCCTCTTCAAAAATGACACGCCGCTCTTCCGGCCGGGCGGTCACCATGCGGGCAATAGAACCCTGCTCGACAATGGCATAGGCGCGGGTGGAGATGCCCGTATCGAGAAACAGATCAATAATATCCTTCAGCCGCACCATCTTGCCGTTGATGAATGCATCGGAGCCGCCCTCGCGCACCATGCGCCGGCGCACGGATATCTCTTCCAGTTCGTGATACGGTGGCGCCAGTGCGCCTTGCTCAACAGTAAAAGTAAGCTCAACGTCACAAACCGAAACAGGGGGGCGAGTGTCGGAACCCTGAAAGATCAGATCATCCATCACTCCACCGCGCAGATGGCGGGCCGAATGCTCACCCAGCACCCAACGCAGGGCGTCAATGATATTGGACTTGCCACAGCCATTGGGACCTACGATCGCGGTGATTCCCTCACCCAGCTCAATGCGGGTGGGATCAACAAAGGACTTGAAACCGGCCAGCTCAATACGCTTGAGCCGCATCAGCCAGACCGGCCCCATAACGTATATTCTCTCTCCCGAAACATCATGCAAGCGTCGCAGGAAAACGGTGTCAGATCAAGAAAACGGATAACATTTAGGTGTTAAAGAAGGGTTCTTCGCGTATTTTCGGGAAGAATCCATTGCCTTGCAGAAGGTAGTCATGATCTGTTTTGCACGCGCATACATGCACTTGTTCTTTCCTGACAATTCACTGCTGCCAAGAATCAGAGTCACAAGCATTTCACCGCAGAGGACGCAAAGGAGCGCAAAGGAAAAGCAAGGCAATATAAGTAGAATGCACATCATGCTGTGACCGGCTCGCGCATGAGTATCCGGCTTGTCCGAGTCGTGGCGTGCCAGAGGCTATATTCATATTCGCCTTTCCTCTGCGCTCCTATGCGGTGAGTGCCTTTGACTATCGCGCACCGGGAGTTCAGGTGCTTGCCTCTCCACGCTTGAGCAGATGATTCATCATCAACACACTGACCAGGCAGGAGGTGAAGCTGGATGCAATAATCATGTAGAGCACGACCAGCTGGGCAACCGCAGCATCCAGCGCTGCGGCGCCGGCCAACACCATGCCGACAAAGATACCGGGCATATGCACCAGCCCGACCACACGCAATGTATCAATCGTCGGAATCATCGCCGTCTTCATGCCTTCGCCAACCACGCTGCCCGATTTCATCCTCTCAAACATAATCGATACGGCATTCATACCATTAGCAGCAATCATACTGCCCAGCGGCACCAGCGTACGGGTATCATCACCAATGGCGCCTGTGAAGGCCAGCCAGGGCAGTGTCAGCAGGCAGCCGCAAATCAGGCCTGTTGCTGCAGCCAGCCATGTGGTCGCCTTGCCATCATAGTGGCTGGCACTGTTGTGCGCGGCCAGCACGCAGAAGCCGGCAATCAAAGCGGCCTGTGCCATATGGGAGCTGATATCAAAAATCCAGTGCAGCACAAATGCCAGTGCCAACAGCTGCAACAGCCCGCGCGCCGAGGCAATCAGCATGCGCTTCGACAGCCCCATCTGCTCACGTCTGGCCCACAAAGCCACGCCGGCCAGCAGCATCCACGCTGCCAGCAGTTTGATCAGCATATCGAGCATATCGGCATCCAGCATATTTCCTCCAGCATGGGTGATCATTGCATCATAGTAGCGCCCTGTATGGCATCAGTCTCGGGCAGGAGCGGCACTGACCCCCCGGCCACCGCCTGTTCTTTCTGTTTCGCTTGGATGCTGCAATAGATAATTAGGGATAGCACGCGCCAGAGAGAATAGATAACCTTCGCTGCATGCATATTTTACTTACAACAGGGCATAAAAAAACCGGACGCAATAATGCGCCCGGTTGTCTATTTGGTGGAGCCAGGCGGGATCGAACCGCCGACCTCTTGCATGCCATGCAAGCGCTCTCCCAGCTGAGCTATGGCCCCGAAGGACGCGCATTTAAGCGCGCTCACTCAGGCTTGTCAACATGAACACGCCGATGCATCTGTTCAGGCGCACCCTCTCTGCCGATTGCCTGACTCCGCCGGGCCTTTTCTCACGCATGGTGGAGCGCGGCGACTGCTTCCTGTTTGAATCTGCCGAAGGCGGTGAGCAGTGGGGCCGCTACAGCATTCTCGGTATCAATCCCGCCTGCCGTGCGACAGCGGACGGTAATCAGACACGTCTGCACTACCGCGACGGCCGTGAAGAGTGCTATGAAGGCGATATTCTCGCATGGCTGCGCGAGCACGTGCTGGATGAATCCTTTCTGGCCGAAGATGATCTGCCCTTTGCCGGCGGTGCCGTCGGCTATTTCGGTTATCAGCTAGTGTCACACTTTGAAGATATTCCGGCCGACCTGCCGGATCCTGTCGGCGCTCCTGAATCAGCCTGCCTGCTGGTCGATCGTTTCATGGTCTTCGACAACCTGCGCGGCACGCTGACCTGCTGCGTGCGCCTGCCTGCAAATCAGGCAGAGGCCGCTGAAACAGCCCTGAACCGCATGGAGGCAAGCCTCAATGAAGGTGAGGTAGCCAGCGTACTGAGGCTCGATGCCGATACATCGTTGATCGCAGCACCCCAGGCGCAAACCTCTCAGGCCGATTTTGAGGCGGCGGTAAGCAAGGCGCGTGAATACATTCTGGCCGGTGACATTTTCCAGGTGGTACTCAGCCAGCGCTTTTCACGCCCGTTAAACTGCGCACCATTCGATATCTATCGTGCCGTTCGCCATATCAATCCGTCTCCCTATCTATTCTACCTGCATATCGGCGACACCATTCTGGTCGGCTCTTCGCCGGAGATTCTGGTACGTCGAGATATGAACAAAGCGGTGGTTCGCCCTATCGCCGGCACCCGCCCGCGCGGCAAAACTGCAGCGGAAGACAAAGCGCTGGAGCTCGAGCTGCTGGCCGACGCCAAAGAGCGCGCCGAGCACGTGATGCTGGTGGATCTGGGCCGCAATGATCTCGGTCGCGTCTGCCAATATGGCACGGTAGAGCTGACATCCTCAATGGTGATCGAGCGTTATTCTCATGTCATGCATATTGTCTCCCAGGTTGAAGGCATCCTGCGTGATGATGTTGACTCACTCGACCTGCTGGCAGCCACATTCCCGGCCGGCACCGTATCCGGTGCCCCCAAGGTGAGAGCGATGGAGATCATTCATGAGCTGGAGCCTGTAGCACGCGGCCCGTATGCGGGTACCGTCGGCTATATCGGCTTTGGTGGCCAGCGCATGGATACAGCAATCGCGATTCGCACCGCGGTTATCCACGGTAATGAGGTACATATCCAGGCCGGTGCCGGCATCGTCGCCGATTCGATACCCGAGCGAGAGCACATCGAATGCGTGAACAAAGCCACGGCGATGTTCCGTGCCGTGGCACTGGCAGAAGCACAACCGAAAGGGAGAAAGGTGTAACATGATTCTGGTCATCGACAACTACGATTCGTTCACCTTCAACCTGGTTCAGTATCTGGGCGAGCTCGGTGAGGCGCCGGCAGTGCACCGTAACGATAAAATCACGCTGGATGAGGTTGCCGCCATGCAGCCCGATCATATTCTCGTTTCGCCCGGCCCCCGCACGCCGTATGAAGCGGGCATTTCAATGGAGCTGATTCGCCGTTTCTCCGGCAAGATTCCGATTCTCGGTGTATGCCTGGGTCACCAGTCGATCTCCGCTGTCTTCGGCGGGCAGGTAATCCGGGCGCCGCGGCTGATGCATGGCAAGACCAGCCCGATTGAGCATGATGGCGCAGGCATATTTGCCGGCCTTCCCTCTCCATTCACCGCCACCCGCTACCATTCACTGATTGTGCCGGAGCCGCTACCCGATTGCCTGCTTAAAACAGCATGGACGGCCGAAGGTGAGCTGATGGGACTGCGCCACCGCGAGCACCCGACATTCGGCCTGCAGTTTCATCCGGAGTCGATCCTGACCGAGCACGGGCATCAGATGCTGAAAAACTTCCTGATGACCAGAGCATGATTTTACACCGCAGAGGACGCAAAGGTGAGAGAAATGAGGTTATAAATGAATGAATCGGTAATGCAGATGATTAAAGATCTGCAGGTAGGCAACGCGATCACGGGCGATGCAACCGAGTCGGTATTCTCCGCCATCATGAGCGGTGAAGCGACAGCAGCGCAGATCGGCGCCATTCTGATGGGGCTCTCTATTCGCGGAGAGTCTGCCGAAACGCTTGCCGGTGCTGCCAAAGCCATGCGTGCCGCGGCAACCCGTATCACACCAAAAGCCTCCGGCCTGATCGATACCTGCGGCACAGGTGGTGACGGCGCCAAAACATTCAATATCTCAACCGCTGTATCACTGGTCGTCGCCGCCTGCGGCGTGCCTGTTGCCAAGCACGGCAACAGGGCCATGTCCTCCAAATCGGGGGCTGCCGATGTACTCGAGGCCCTCGGCGTCAATCTGGAGATCACACCGGAACAGGTAGCAGCTTGCATTGATACTACCGGCATAGGCTTTCTGTTTGCCCAGCAACTGCACCCGGCCATGCGCCATGCAGGTCCCGTGCGGCGGGAGCTGGGCGTTCGTACACTGTTTAACCTGCTTGGACCTCTGACTAACCCTGCGGCTGCGGAGTATCAGGTACTGGGTGTGTATGCGCGTGAAAAACTGGATCTGGTTGCCGGAGCACTGCAGCAACTCGGCATCAGGCGCGCCCTCGTGGTACATGGCCGCGACGGCATGGACGAAATCACCACCACCGACATCACCGATGCCGTACTGGTTCAGGCGGGACAAGAACCGATCAACTTTGAGATCGACCCGGCTGCATTCGGCATGCCCTACGCCGCACCTTCGGCACTGGCTGGCGATGATGCCGCCACCAATGCAGCCATACTGCAGCATATTTTCGCAGGGCAGGCAGGCGCCGGGCGTGATATTGTACTACTCAATGCTGCAGCCGCACTTTGGGTCGCAGGCAAGGTGGATGGTATCGGTGACGGTCTGGCCATGGCCGCCCGCGCCATTGACTCCGGCAAGGTTCAGCAAACGCTGAATGAACTCATCGCCTTCACCCGGCAGGCTAATCATTGAACCGCAAAGGTCGCGAAGGTACGCAAAGGAAACCTTCAGAATGATAATTCAACTTCTAATACATAAGCCGATGGCGTATTCGCCTAATGTCTAATACAGCAGCAGACATCAATGCTTTAAGCCGTAAAGTGCTGGATGCCGCTATGATTGTGCACGCAACACTTGGACCAGGACTGCTGGAATCAGCGTACGAGCACTGTCTGTTTTATGAGTTAAGCAACCAGGGCATTCATTGCGAAGTACAGGTAGAACTACCAATCGTCTACCACGATCAGATCATTGATGCTGGTTACCGTATCGACATGCTCATCGACAATGTAATTATCGTCGAGCTAAAAGCTACCGAACGGCTACTGCCAATTCATGAAGCGCAATTACTCTCTTACCTGAAGCTTGCGAATATACGATTAGGCTTGCTAATAAACTTTAATGTTATTCACCTCAGAGATGGCATCAAAAGGATGGTCAATGACCTCTAAATCCATGAACACTATAAAATTAATTTTCTGTTTTTCCTTCGCGTACCTTTGCGTCCTCTGCGGTGCAATGGCTTTGACGCCAACAACAATACGCTGTGGTGAAGGCTCATGACTTCTATTCTCAACGAAATTGCCGCATATAAACGGGGATGGGTGGCTGAGTGCAAACTACGCCGCTCAGAAGCCGAGTTACTGGCACTGGCCGCAACCCGCACACCGCTTGATTTTTCCGGTGTGCTTTGCGACAACGTGAAGCACAAACAGAATGCAGTCATTGCCGAGGTTAAAAAAGCCAGCCCGTCTAAAGGTATTATCCGGCCCGATTTTGACCCGGTTGCAATCGCCCGCTCCTATGAAGCGGGCGGCGCAAGCTGCCTCTCCGTATTGACTGATGTGAAATATTTTCAGGGTGATGACAGCTACGTCAGTGATATACGAGCTGCAGTAAGCCTGCCTCTGCTGCGTAAGGATTTCATGCTTGATCCGTACCAGATCATTGAGGCCAAGGCGATGGGAGCAGATGCCATTCTGGTGATCCTGGCCATGCTTGATGATGTGCTTGCACTTGAGCTAACCGCCTGTGCCCATGAGCTGGGGCTCTCGGTGCTACCGGAGGTGCATAATGCAGCAGAGCTTGAGCGGGCACTGAAGCTGGATACCCGCTTGATGGGCATCAACAACCGCAACCTGCACACCTTTGAGACCACACTGGATACGACCATTGAGCTGCTTGCATTGATGCGTGGTGAGCACACGGTAATCACCGAGTCGGGTATCTTCACCCGCGATGATATCATGCGCATGAACAGGGCAGGCGTATACGGCTTTTTGATCGGTGAATCGCTGATGCGGCAACCGGAACCGGGTCAGGCTCTGGCTGCACTGATAGCTTAAAAAAGGTTCATAGCGTATTAGTAGGAGAGGGATCTATTGCCCTGGAGAAGGTAGCCATGATCTGTTTTGCACGCGCATACATGTACTTATTCTTTCCTGACGCTTCACTGCTGCTAAATGACCAGAGTCAAAAGCATTTCACCGCAGAGGGCGCAAAGGACGCGAAGTAAAGTCGAAATTAATGAACAGAGGGGGCGAGGGGCTGGCACGTCACCGATGAACCCGACGGCTCATGCGCGTAGCGCCACAACAGCCATTTCCTTTCCTTGCTTTTCCTCTGCGTCCTCTGCGGTGCATGCCTGTGATCTTCGATTTTGAACTTGCTGAATTGGCAGCCTGCCAGCGGGGAATCAAGGCTTTAAGATACAAACTCAGCATGGGTGCATTTCCCGCTAACCAGCGATGAACCTTAAAAAAGAGAGGCCGCTCTTATAGAGCGGCCTCTGGTGAAATTTACTGGTTGTTCAGCATCTCGCTATCCTGCACTGTTTCATCAACTGGTGCTGCAGGAGCAGGAGGTGTCGGCTTTGGTGCCTGAGCCTGCGTACTGGCCAGCTGCTCCTCAAAAGCACTGAACAGATCCTTGGCGACCTTATCTTTCAACTGCGCATTCACCCAGTTATGCCCATTATACACCTGGCCGATCGTACGTATCTCCAGCTGTGCCTTGGGCTGAGTCTGGCCGGCAACAGTGGCCCGCATAACGCGCGCCACATAACGGTAGCGCACTATCTTCATGCCGCCGCCAAAATCAAACAGGTTACTGAACATACCCAACGCATTGCCATTGCCGCCACCCTTGCGTATCCAGTCGGTGGTTAGTGTCCCGGAGGGTGAGTCCACACTCTGCACAGGCAGGTTCAAGGCAGTCATAGCATCCACTACGGCGGAAAAAACCTGGCCTGCTGTTGCATCATAGATCTTTGCATCCAGTGCTACATACTTGCCAGCCACGGCTTTGCGGTAGGAGCCCGGCATAGCATTCTCTTCAGTCACCGTCGCCACTGTCTCTCCGGATGGTACCTGCAACTCCGCGCGCAGCTCGGGCGGCACATCCAGTGGTGCACGCTGCTCTGCTGCGGCAGAACCGCCCTTACCCTGTGCATATGCCGGCTGACCTGTCCCCTCGTCCGTATCCCAGAACAGTTTAGGCCCGCCACCCTGACAGGCTGTCAGTGAGAAAAGCATTAGAATTGGTAATGAAAAATAGATTCGTGTATTCATAGAAGCCGCATTCAATCGACGCGGCCCTGCTTGGTCAAGGTATTAGACAGACCCGAAGCCGTTCGCTTCACTGCATCAATCAAGCCCACAGTGCTGAAGCACAAAAAAAGGGAGAGCCGAAGCTCTCCCTTTTCAAACCATTCCTGTTGGAATGAAGTCTGACTTACATCAGAGCTTCGATATCCAGTGTTGTGGTCTTGGTTGTTGTTGCAACTGCAGCAACAGTAGCCTTAGATATTTCGTGAGTCAGTGCGATGATGAAGTTCTGATAGATCTCATACTCAACTGCGACGTTGGTGTATGTGATCTTGTTTGTTGCCTGAGCCTGACCGTAGCCGGCAGCCAGTACAACATTGTGCAGAGGCTTGATGGTGCCGCGAACGGACCAGCCAGTCAGGTTCTTCAGAGTATCAGCATTGTAGTTGTTGACGTTGACAGCAGTAGACTTGGCCGCAGAAGCGTAGTCAGCATACAGACCGAACTGAGAATCGCCGAGCTCGCCTTCAAGCTGAGCATCCAGACCCCAACGCTTGGTTACGAGCTGCTGAGTTGCTGTAAGCAATGGGTCTGCCAATACGAACTGACCAACAGAGCCGATGTTACCGTTAACAATGATACCACCCAGACCCAGGCTCATGCCGCCAACTTCAAAGAAGCCGTTTGCACGCACCATAGGAGCAGCTGTGAATGTGCTTCCGCCAGCACCAGCAACACCCCAAACAGTGCCGTCGGAAGGAGCAGTCAGACCGACCTGGATTGCGCCCATCTCGTTACCGATGAATGCAGTCAGACCAGCGATCTGGCCACCGCCGATGGTAGAACCCTTGAACAAGTTCTGGTTAGCAGAGACGAAACGAGCATTCATCATGCCGCCATGCTGACCCCAAACGTTGGAGAGCTGCATACCAGCATCTTCACCGAAACCGGTGTTGTAGTAAGAAGCGCCGACTTTGAAGCCGCCCATGTCAACAGAGTGGATCAGCTGATGGTTACCGAAAGCGCCGCCGCCGAGCTCAACAAAAGCACCGGTGTTGCTGCCGATACGGCCAGCAATCAGTACAACCTGATCAGCGTATGAGATTTCCTTGGTTGTTACTGCACCAGTCTTGGACTGGATGATCTGTGGACGTACAACAACAGTTGCGTTCAGTACGGAAGGGATAGACAGAGCGTCATCCTCAATCAGAGCCTGCTCACCGACGTCGGTGAAGCCACCCATCTTGAATGAACGGCCGAAGGCCGAAATGGTAGGGAAGCTCTGGAAATGGCAGCTCAGGCAAGCAGCGCCGGTCTGGCGAGCGAATGCCGGAATAGCTTCAGAAGTGGTTGGAGCAACTACAGCAGTAGAAACAGCAACAACAGCAAAAGCAGCAGCAGAAAGAAGCATCTTCTTCATGTTGTGGTATCCTTGAATAATAGATTTGACTCCGTAGAGCCAGTATTAGTTACGCTTCTGTGAAGGTTCTATCTGCGTCCGATCAGGCAATCATCTGCAGCGAGAAGGGTCCAACACCAGTTGCGATGTGCGAACTCTGTGTGACGCAGATCACTGGGTCAACGTGCCACACTTATGTGTGTGTGATTTTGACACACATCCCTGTTTCAACCTTATTCTACCGCAAAGTACGCAAGGGACACAGAGGAAAGGCATTCATATATAATCTTGCTTATAGAGTATGCGAGCAATGTCTGCGACTTGCTTGACCGCACCTGATCAAACGGACAAGAACTCTGCGACTTAGTCCTCGCCACAAATACCTGCCCTGCCCTCCGCATCCTTTTCCAAAGATCCCTATCGCACGCCGGGAGTGCCGTCACTCGCTCCGCTGCGGTGAAGCATTTGACTTTTGTTACATAAAATTGAGTCTCATTGAGATGCCGCAAACAACAGAGCAGCCACAACCCGTTCTATTCCATCGCCATATTTACCGGGGCGATGCCGGGCTGCGCGTGGCGCTGGTCGGCCAGCATAACAGTGGCAAGAGCACGCTGTTTCACGCCGTTGCCAGCACCAGCTATCAAACAGGCACACTGACCGGCACACATAAACAGTGGGCCGAGTGCCCTGTGCAGATAGGCGTCAATGAGGTTCACCTGGTTGATCTGCCCGGTATGCACTCACTGCGCAACCTCACGGGTGCAGACCTCGAGGCATTGAAATACCTGCTATGGGGTGACCAGAGGCCACTGATATCCCGCCATGAGTGTGACAATCCGCCAGCGCCATTTTCCCGGCCCGATGTGCTGGTGCATGTCATTGATGCCAGTGTCCTCGGTCGCAGCCTGGAGCTGACGCTTGAGCTGGCCGAGCTGGGGCTGCCGGTTGTTGTTGCACTGAACATGATGGATGAAGCACACCGCAAAGGCATCATCATTGATATCGATGCACTCTCTGCCCGACTGGGCGTAGCGGTTATCCCGACCGTTGCCTTGAAAGGCCACGGCCTGGCAGAGCTGTTTGATCGGGTCATTGATGCAGCCGGTCACTCCGCTAGCCCTCTACCGCAGCAACTGCCGCCAGCGCTGCAGCCCTGGCTTGAGCGCATGCAGCAGGTGCTGCGACGACCAATAGACAATTCAGATATCCATGCCGCCTTCTCACTGCCGGCCACACTGCTCTATATGCACATGCTGGAGCGTGACCCCTACTTTATGGCCGAAATGACGGATCACTTTCCCTGCCTGTTGCCTGATATTGAACTGCTGCACCAACAGGCTGCAAGCGTACTGCCCCGTCCGTTAGCCATTGAGATGGAAGCCGACCGCCATCAGCGCGCCGTCAGCCTGTTCGAATCGGTAGCCAGAGTTGTGCACAAACCGGCACCGGGCTGGGATGAGCGACTGGATATGTTTTTTCTGCACCCGCACTGGGGCCTGATCGGATCGCTGGCGGTATTTGCCATGGTACTGTTCATGGTATTTGAAGTCAGCAAAGTACTGGATGCCGTTTCGGCAGCCCCGCTCGCCGACATGATTGCCGGCTGGCAGCCGGATACAGTAGCCGGCGTGCTGGGGCGCGCCGTCTCTGATGGCCTGATCGGCCTGATCGGTATTGTCATCCCCTATATGTTACCGCTGGTGCTGATGCTGGCGGCACTGGAGGAGTCGGGCATCATGCACCGGATAGCCTTTGTCGTGGATCGCTTCTTCCATACCATCGGCCTGCACGGCAAAGTGGCGATGCCGTTTCTGCTCGGGCTGGGCTGCAATGTGCCGGCTATCGCGGCAACGAAGGGGCTGACCAGCGGGCGCGACCGCGTCGTCGCCTCACTGTTAATCACCTTTGTACCCTGCTCTGCCCGTTCGGCCGTGGTGCTGGCACTGGGGGCAAAATATCTCGGTGCCGCCGGCGTATTTGCGCTGTTTCTGTTAAGTATGCTGGTCATTGCCATACTCGGGCGACTGCTATCGCGCCGTTATCCGGAGCTCAGCCCCGGCATTATTCAGGAGATCCCCCCCTATGCCTGGCCGCAGTGGTCATCTGTTATCTCCGCCACCTGGCAACGCACAAGCGACATCCTGACTATTGTCACACCACTGCTGGTCGGCGGCAGCATCGTTCTGGCCCTGATGCAGGTTGCCGGATTTGATCAATGGATCAACCTGATTCTTCTACCCGTTACCGGCTGGATGCTGGGCCTGCCCGCCGTCCTCGGTGTGCCCATCCTGTTCGGCGTGTTGCGCAAAGAGTTGTCACTGGTGATGATCTATCAGGCGCTGGGCACATTTGAGATAGGTCAGATCCTCGACAGCGTCCAGATCGCCACATTCCTCGTCTTTCTGTTATTCTATATACCCTGTATTTCCACGTTTGCCGTGATGCTGAAGGTGATCGGTCGCAAGGAAGCCCTGTTTTCCATCATCCTCTCCATTGGCGTCGCACTGATCACTGCCGTTGCCGTGCGCTTTCTGCTTACTACTTTCACCGCCCTGCAATAAACGCAATCCTTTCACCACAAAGGACGCAGAGGTAAGGCAATAATTGTTGTGTGTTTAACCGTGCCGACAGCAGATGCAGAGCATCAGGCCAGGGCCACACTCTCAATAATATTTTCTATACTGCTTTTCCTCGGCGTCCTTTGCGTCCTCTGCGGTGCAGGCCTGTGACCATCGCCCGGCGAAATGGTTTTGACTTTATTATATAGAAGGATCGGAGCGGTGCAGACGGCGGATACGCATCAGATCGACAAACATCTTCAATGGATCAAGTAGCATACGCACTTTTGAGTTCGGCTCGTTCACCCAGCGCACCGGAATCTCCACGGTCGTAAGCCCGAGCGCATTGGCCAGAAACAGCACTTCCACATCGAAGCTGAAACCATCGAGTTTCTGGCGACTGAAGATGGCCCTGGCTGCAGAGGCAGTGAAGGCCTTGAACCCGCACTGGGTATCCGGCATATGCAATCCCACCATCATACGCATCAACAGATTAAAGCCCTGTCCCATATGCTCGCGCAACCATGACTGATGCTGGGCAATGTCTGAATCCGGATGCTGGCGTGATGCAACCACCACATCGGCACCGGCAGCAATCTTCGGCAGCACCTTCGCCACCTCCCGCACATGGGTTGCATGATCAGCATCCATAAACAGGCAGACCTGGCCATGTGATTCAAGCATGCCACGGCGCACGGCCGCGCCCTTGCCCCGATTCTGCGGCTGTTGCAGCAGCCTCAACTCCGGCATATCGTTTATCAGCGCCCCCACCCTTGCCGATGTGGCATCGCTGCTGCCATCATCGACAACCACGATTTCAAAACCACCGTCGATATTGGCAATCAGCCATGCATAAGCTTCTGTCAGCGTTGCCGGCAGGCGATCCTGTTCATTGAAAGCAGGGATAATCACAGATAACTTCATAGATCCGCCTTCATAATATAGAGCAGGAAGCCGCCCTGCTCCAGGCTAGGCTGCAGCTCACTCAGCCATGGCAGCTCCTTGCGCGACTCGCTGCGCAACATCAATACAAAGGGCGGCCGGGTCTGACGCAGACGCTCGGCACCGGCGGCTCCGAGCAGCAGTGCGTAGTTGCGACCGGAATAGAAAGAGACAGACGGAGCATTAAGATTGTAGCTGTAGAACGGCATGGCTTCCGGTTGCTGGCGCATCACATCTGCCATCGCCATGGTCGGTGCCTGCATCAGCTTGCCGACAAAAGTGCCTGCGCCAATCAACAGACTGAACTGCAAGAGCATACCGGTAACGATAAGCCCGGGCAGCAGCCGGGCGGCAGTTGTCTGCCGGGCCAGCCAGATCAGGCCACCCAACAGCAGCAGGCCGAAAAAAGAGACCATGAATGTGGGCGTTATATGCTGGGCCACGATGGCCACTGCACGCGGATGATGCGGCAGCGTCTGCAACCACGGGTAGAGCAGCGGCATACTGAGCAGCAGAAGCGCCACCGGCAGCAGCAGAAACAGGGTAAAGCGAATCATACGCGTTGCACTGATATCGTCCGGCACCGAACGCATCCAGACTGCGGCCAGCAGCAGCGCAACCCCCGGATAGATACAGGAGATATAGTGCGGCAGCTTTGTCTGGGCAAAAGTGAACAGCACAATCACCAGCAGCGTTAGCACCAGCCCCAAACGCGCCAGCAGCGCCAGTACATCGTCACTGCTCCGGTCCCGCCATGCTTGCCGGTATGCCCATGGCAGCACTGCCAGCCACGGCAGCACCGATACGGCAAACACGACTATATAATAGTGCCAGCCGCCGCCATGCCCCTGCATCGGATTCATCGCCCGGCCGATATTCTGTACCCAGATAAATTCATATAAAAAGCCGGGGCCGTGCTCAATCAGTATCATCAGATACCAGGGGGTAGCCGTAAGCAGAAACAACGGCACAGCCGTCAACCACGGTATATCGCTCAACAGCTTGCGCAGATTACCCGCAAGCAGCCGCTCAGCAAAGATGACCATGAGCGGCACAACGGCACCGACCGGTCCCTTGACACTGACTGCAACTCCCATCATGGCGGCAGCCCACAGCGCGTGCCGGCGCTCTTTGCCATGCAGCCATAGCGCGTAGTTCAACAGGCATGCCGCGATAAAACAGTTCAGTACCGCATCAAGAATCGCTGCATGAGCCAGGAAACCGACCTCCAGCATGCTGAGGAAAATCGCTGCAGCCATGATGCCGAATTGACGACTGTGCAAACGCGTACCGAAATGGAATAGCAGCATGGCCGTAGCAAAGCTGAACAGGGCCGATGGCAGTCGTGCGGCAAATGCATTTTCGCCGAACATAGAGAAGCAGATATCCATCATATAGTATGTGAACGGCGGCTTCTCAAAAAATTGCAGGCCATTGGCCGTTGGCACAATCCATTCACCATGGCGCATCATATCGATCGCAGTTTGCGCGTAGATCGTTTCGTCATAGTCGAATAACGGGGCCAGACCGAGTGTCGCCAGCGTCAGAATGCCCCAGACCCAGAACAACCAGGAGGGAAGCGGATTGGTCGATGAAGTTTGCATACTGCGCAATCTAGCCTGCATGATGCACAAATACAGGTCATAATAGTCACGACAACGATCCCACGCGATAATAGATGGCTGAAATTGATTCTCTGAGCCCCGCACCTGTGCTACGTTTACGCATGCCTGTAAAAAAATCACACCTGTTGTTTCTGCTCAAGCTGGCCCTGACCGTCGGCCTGCTGACCTTTATCTTCCGCAGCGTTGATATGAATGATGTATGGACGCGTATTATCGCCATCAATCCGGCATGGCTGTTCTCCGCCCTGGCGCTGGTTACAGCCGGCTATGCACTCTGCGGCCTGCGCTGGGCATGGATTTCACAGGGACTCGGCATTGAGGTATCACGGCGCCGGAAAATCCGTCTCTACTTTCTGGGCATGTTCGCCAGCCTCTTCCTGCCCTCCACCATCGGCGGTGATGTCATACGCGGCATTCTGCTGGCCAAAGGCGAGGGGCGCGCCGGCATGGGCCTGATTGCTGCGGCGAGCGTCATTCTGGACCGGGTTAACGGCCTGTATGCGCTGCTGCTGTTGCTGACCATCTGCATGGCCATGGTCACCGTACCCACGCTTTGGTGGTGGGGCTGGCTGGCACTGGTCTCCGGCATGTGGATTACCATGCCTCTGCTGCCACGACTTACCCGCTGGCTGCCGGAACGGCTGGCGCAACTCAAAGCACTACCGCTACGCGACAGCCATTTCCAGCATATGTGGTGGCAAAGTATGCCGGTCTCATTCCTGTTTCAGATGATCATTATTCAGGCGCATGTACTTCTCGGCATCGCCGTCGGTCTGGAGATGCCATGGGCGGCATACGCTGTTATGGTAGGCCTTGTAGCAGTTGTAGCCATGCTGCCGATTTCACTCAATGGCTTCGGCGTACGCGAAGCCGGCTATGTCGGTTTTGCCACCTACTTTGGCGCCGATCCTGCCGCCGCTGCTGCCATGGCGGCGTTATGGGTGATTGTGCTGGCACTCTCATCCCTGCCCGGCCTGTATGTGTTATGGCGCATGGGCGGACGCAAGCGCATTGAAGCATCAATGCACCAAGATATCTCTCCCGGCACATAGGCGGCCAGGAGAACAGCAAAATCTGCAAACATCATGATGCAATCCGCCCCGCCGCTGGTCTGTATCGGCCCTGAACTCGCCGCTTATGGTTTTGGTCAGGGGCATCCTTTCGGGCCGGATCGCCTGGATGCATTCTGGCATGAGGCTGTGCGGCAGGGCCTAAACAAACAGGTCACACTTACCGAGCCTCTCATGGCCACGCGTAAAGCCATTGAACGATTCCATACCCCTGAATATGTAGCACGTGTCATCAAGCAATCCCTGTCGGGTGACGGTTTTCTCGACGACGGTGACACCCCGGCCTTCAAAGGGGTCTATGAGGCTGCCGCCACAGTTGTCGGCTCGGTACTTGCTGCAGCAACGGCGTGCCTCTGCGGCAGCCATCAACGCGCCTTCGTGCCGATTGCCGGCCTGCACCATGCCCGTCGCAACAGTGCTGCCGGTTTCTGCGTATTCAACGATTGCGGCATCCTGATTGAGCATTTGCAGCAGGTGTACGGGCTGACGCGCATCGCCTATGTCGATATCGATGCCCATCACGGTGACGGCGTATTTTATGCTTTCGAAGCAGATCCGTGCGTGTGGATTGCCGATATACATGAGGACGGGCGTTTTCTCTATCCGGGCACTGGCAAAGCCGGTGAAACCGGCAAGGGCAGGGCTGCCGGCACAAAACTGAACCTGCCGATGCCACCTGCGGCGAATGACCATGCATTCATGGACGCCTGGCAAAAGGCCGAAGCGCATATCCGTGCGGCCCGTCCCCAATTCATCATTTTCCAGTGCGGTGCAGACTCGCTTGCCGGTGATCCGATCACGCATCTGCGCTTTACCGCCGCGGCCCACGCCCATGCAGCCAAAAGCCTGTGCAGCCTTGCCGATGAGCAGTGCGATGGTCGTATCATTGCTTTGGGCGGCGGCGGTTATAACCGGGCCAATCTGGCTGCTGCCTGGTGTGCTGTATTAACAGCAATGCTGTAATTGGAAACGCGGATCTGTTCAGCACGCTGTTAAGGCTGCCGGGCAGCCCCGTCACCACGCCGGTCAGCAATGCCGGTCAACCGGCCACTGCGTCGATCCCACAGAATGGCCTGCATATTGCCGTACTGCCTGTTCATCTGCTTGAGCAAATGCCCCCGCTTTTCCAGCCCGGCAGCTAATGGCGGGGAAAAAGCATCCGGCTCATACTGCACCAGATCGGGCAGGAACTGGTGATGGAAGCGGCCTCTATTCACCCAGTCGGCTGGCGGAGTCTCATCCAGCATAAAGCCGACCGCGGCAAGCAACACCATGGAGATAATGCGTGAGCCACCCGGTGTGCCGACGATAAAGGTGCGGTCCGGGCCGACCACAAAGGTTGGTGTCATCGAAGAGAGCATGCGCTTACCCGGTGCCACCGCATTGGCTCTCCCCTGCACCAGCCCGTAGGCATTCGGCTGGCCCGGCCGGGTGGCGAAATCATCCATCTCATCGTTAAGCAGAATGCCGGTTGATGGTGATACATAGCCTGAGCCGAAGCCGTAATTGATTGAGAGTGTTGCCGATACCATATTGCCTTCAGCATCAATGATGGAGAAATGGGTTGTATCGACACTGGCACCGATCGGCTCGGCAAAACCGGCGAGCTCTGCTGACGGGGTAGTTTGATCCATTTGAATTGATGCACGCAGCGCCTGTAATCGCTGCGCATCCAGATAATCCTTCGGAATAGAGACAAAATCACTGTCGCCCAGACAGGCATTGCGGTCACGGTAGGCGCGCTTCATCGTCTCAATCAGCAGATGGGTACGGTCTGCCCTGCTTAATGCGGCCAGGTCATCATCCTGCAACTGGGCGAAGATATGAGCCAGCGTCATGCCGCCGGATGAGGGTAGTGCGGCCGAAACGACATGGAAACCATGAAAATCGAAGCTCACCGGCTCGCGCTCTATGACATGGTAGGCAGCCAGATCAGCCAGCCGGATCAGGCCGCCGTCACGCTGCATATCAGCAACCAGCCGCCCTGCGGTTTCACCGCGATAGAAGTCTGCGGCACCCTTTACCGCGAAGCGCGCCAGCGTATCGGCCAGCGCCGGCTGACGAATGGTCTCACCCTGCCTGCGCATGAAGATGGCGCGCCCGCTGTCATTGAAAGCCTCTGCACGCCAGCGGATCATGGCGCCCAGATGGGGCGTGACGGCAAAACCCTCTCTGGCCAGGCGGATTGCCGGTGCCGTCACATCACTACGGGGTAACTGTCCGTAGCTGCTGACCAGTCGCTCCACCCCGGCCGGCAAGCCCGGCACCCCGGCCGACTGCGGGCCGTCTATACTCGATGCAGTTGCATACACTTCACCGTGGCCGGCAAGTGCAGGTGCCGTCTCACGGGCATCGATCATCACATAACGATCTGTTTTGGCGATATAGAGCAGGAAGAAGCCGCCACCACCAAAGCCCGAGGAGCCGGGCTCCACTACACCGAGAGCAAGCGCTACCGCCGCTGCCGCATCAAAGGCATTACCGCCTTTGTTGAGCATGTCGATACCGGCAGCGACTGCCTGCGGGTGGGCCGCAACCACCATAGATCCAGCCGGCTTTGCAGCCGCCGCCGGCAGTGGCAGCAGCAGAACCAGCAGCAGACAGAGATACCGCATCACACTGACCTCTGCTTTTCCAGCAGGCGGTGAATGCCTGTCGGCAGGGCAAGCTGTGATATGTCATCAACCCACTGCCCTGTGCCGGATGGTGCGCCATCCGCCAATTCGCCATACAGGTGCAGGCGTCGGTGCGTCAGCAGATGGACATGCGTGGGCGCCTTTGCCGGCGCATCATTCAACTCAGTGATCGGCGGTGTCCACAACCCTGCCCAGATACCTGTTTGCGGACGCTGACTCAGCCAGATCCCCTTTTGCGGACAGAGATGCAACGCCACCTGCCAGTGCAGATCGATCACCGCCACCGTCGCCTGCTTTTCTACTGCCGTATCCACCTGCCAGGCCGAGATACACGCTTCGGATACCGGGCAGCTGTTGCAATCTGCGCTTTTGGCACCGCAGATCGTTGCGCCCAGCTCCATCATGGCCTGATTCCATAAGGCCGGATCAGCCGCGCCATCCAGCGCCTGCTGAGCCAATAACCACAGCTCTTTGTCAGTCGCCTCCGGCTGATCATGCCAGCGCCTGAGTACCCGCTTCACATTGCCGTCCAGCACCGGCCTTGGCTGCCTGAAGCAGAACGATGCAATAGCACCGGCTGTAGAGCGACCGATACCGGGCAGCGATAGCAATGCATCGAAGTCGCGCGGAAAGCGGCCGGAAAATTCGTTTTCGATGCGCATGGCAGCCTGATGGATAAAACGGGCACGGCGGTAGTAGCCCAACCCCTCCCATGCCTTAAGCAGATCATCCAGCGGCGCATCGGCCAGAGAAGCAATCGAAGGGAAGCGCTCGAACCAGGCGGCGTAACGAGGTTGCACCGTTTTCACCTGTGTTTGCTGCAACATGATTTCAGAGATCCAGATATGGTAGGGATCGGCCGTATGGCGCCAGGGCAGGTCACGGGCCTGCCGAAGATACCAACAGGCCAGCGCCTCACATCGGATGAAAGACAAGCCTGTCCTCCACCACCTCGAAGGTGAGGTAAAAACTGACACGATCCAGCCCCCACGAGCTCGGCAATACCTTGAACGGTGCTGCGGCATGAATCGCTTCGATAGCACTGTCATTGATCTGGGCAATAGGGCTCGGATGCAGAATCTCCACACCGGCCAGATCACCATTACTCTCAATCGTCAGTTTGATCAGCGAGCGCCTGGCCTCATCGGGGTATTTATCATATCTGGCCTCTCCCGGACGCCACTGCTCCTCCAGCGCCCGCACCAGCGACTGGGCATATGGCGCATATTTGACCTGTTTGGTGTTGATCGGTATATCCGCTTCACGGCTCAGTCTCTGCTTCATCAGCCGCTCACGCTGAAAATCGCGCGACAGTTGCGACAGCGCCATCGCCGATGGCATCAGGTTGGAGAGCGGCACCTGCTTGACTGGCTCTGCAGGCTTTTTCTGTTTCACCGGCGGCAATTTCCTGACCGGCTTGGGTTGCGTCTCCGGCTCATCTCCACGTTTGGCCAGCATGCGCGTACGCTGCTGCTCCAGCGGAGGCGGTGGTGGCGTTTTCGGCTGCTGCGGCGGAGCAGGTGCAGGCTGACGCTGCTGACCGCTGACCGGTGCTCTTGCATGACGCGTTACCCGGTCATCAGCCTGCTTGCTGCCACCGGTAGCATTGCGATTGGAGATGGTCTTCGCATCTTTCGGCGTCTGCCTGGCGCTTTTTTTGTCTTTATCCAGCAGCACCACGTCCATAATCCGGGGCGCCTCTTTTTTCTGCAGCGGCTTTTCGCTCTGGGTCATGCCGATAAACAGAGCCATCAGCACATGCACGGCAATAGATGCCGTCAGAGCGATGCCGATGCGGCGCTGTTGGGGTTTAAGGCGATATTTCATGGTAGTCGGGCGGCAATATACATCGCCAACGCCCCATTTAGCCAGCCGCTAATGGTTGAGAGCAGTAATAGGGGCGGTAGCGCGTAAAATAGCGCCGGCTGCTGAATAAACAGTGACTCGACAGTAACAAACTGTGCCAGCATGTGCGCAAGTGCCGCCAGCAGACTGATTCCGATCAGGCTGACGCCCGGCAACCAGCGCCAGACGGCAATCATGACAAAGGCGGCGCTGAGTGCGCCGGCCATGCTGATCACAAAGGTCGGGGTAAACAGTGTACCGATAAAAAATGCCCCGATCACAACGCGCCCGATCGCCAGCAGCACTGCGGCTTTCGGCCCCATCCAGATCAGCGCCAGCAGCGTTACCAGATTGGCCAGTCCCGGCTTGAACCAGGGGCCGAGACTGGGAAGCGATGCCTCGAACAGATGCAGCCCGATGGCCAGCATCAGCAAAGCCAGCCAGCGCGCCTTGTGCTCCAGCTCATGCAGGGCAGGTCTCTGCCCGATCACCATGGCTTACTCAACAATGGCATCAAAACGGGCCTCGGCACTACCGCGAATGGTAACAAGAATCCGGTTAGGCACACAGGCGATCATATCCCCGGCATGTCGGTGTGCACCGCTAAGTACACACTGCTGCGTTGCACATGGGGAAGCAGCGATACGCGCCCCGTGCTGGTCGATGATGATTTCCGAGCTACCCAGCTCACCTTCCGCCTCAAAATGAATCGCCTGCTCGCCTGCCAGCGGCAAGGGATAGGTGGCCAGCAAAGTATCACCATGAAACACAGCCGCCACCGCAGGCCCGGATGCCATCAGCGACCGGATCATCAGCCACGCCACAACAATCGTCGTCAGTGCTGCAAGCAATAGCAGACGGTCAGCCCGCGTACCCTGCAGGGTAGCCATCATATTTTGCCGCAAAGGCGATTGCCGGGTTAGGGTTGCCATGCGGCAATGGTAACAGCAGCCGCACTCAATAGGCCAATGGAGTGTCAAATGGATATCCTGATTACCGGTGCAGCCCGTGGCATAGGGCTTGGATTCGTCCGTTACTATATTGAACAGGGGCATCAGGTTTGGGCATGTTACAGAAGCGATATCGGAGGGCTTGGAGATATCAGCTCAAAGCAGCTGCATCTGTTACGCTGGGACGTTAGCTGTGATGATGCGCCTTATGGAGAACTACCCGCCACGATTGATCTGCTGATCAATAACGCCGGCATTTACGGCCCGGGCAAGGATGGTCAATCCCTATCCAATATCACCTCCGCTGATATGCTGGCAGTCTTCAATATCGATTGCGTCGGTCCGTTGCGTGTGGTGCAGAGGCTGCAGTCGCGCCTTGCCCATGGCAGCGTCATTGCCAATATCAGCTCGAAAATGGGCTCCTCCGCCGATAACAACAGCGGCGGCACCTACGCCTACCGCGCCGCCAAGGCCGGCCTGATCATCGTCTCCAAATCGATGGCGGTGGATCTGGCGCCTCAGGGCGTACATGTCATAACCCTGCATCCGGGCTGGGTTCGGACTGACATGGTACAGCAGACCGGCCTGATCGATGTCAGCACCTCGGTTGCCGGCATGGCCACCGTTATTGCATCCGCCCGCAGTTATGATCCCGGCCAGTTTATTGCCTTTGATGGCAAGCCGATTCCGTATTAGAGTGCCGGGAAGAAAACACCTAGGGCAGGAGCGACCTATGCCGGAGTCATTTAATATGCAGGAACTGATGGATTCATACGCGATACCCTGGGCCATCAATATTGCCATGGCACTGGCCATATTTGTCATTGGCCGCTGGATTGCCGGCATACTGCTGAACCTGCTCGACAAGATACTGAACAAGGCCGGCATGGATGTCATGCTCGTCGGTTTTGTCCACTCCATTCTTAATGCGCTGTTGCTGCTGTTCATCATTATTGCCTCACTCGACCAGCTGGGTGTTAATATCACCTCCTTCATTGCCCTGATCGGTGCGGCCGGTCTGGCTGTCGGTCTGGCCCTGCAAGGCTCATTGCAGAATTTTGCTTCCGGCGTACTGCTGATCGTATTTCATCCGTTCAGGGTCGGCCATTTTATTGAGGCTGGCGGCGCTTCCGGTGTAGTCGAAGAGATCGGCATCTTCAGCACCCGTATGAAAACAGGCGACAACCGCGAAATCATCGTGCCCAATGGAGCTATCTACGGGGGCACCATCACCAATAATTCAGCACGCGCTACCCGCCGTATCGATATGGTGTTCGGCATCGGTTATGACGACGATATCAAAAAGGCCAAAGAGATCATGCAGTCCATCCTCGAAGCTGATGAACGTATTCTGAAAGAGCCTGCACCACTGATCGCAGTGGCCGAACTGGGCGACTCCAGCGTCAACTTTGCCGTTCGTCCGTGGGTCAATTCCGGCGACTACTGGGGTGTAAAATTTGATGTCACGGAAAAAATAAAACTCGCCTTCGATACTGCCGGTATCTCCATACCCTATCCGCAGATGGATGTGCATATCAGCAAGCCGGAATAAGAGTATCTTAACAGCTCCTGTTCGCGTGGCGCCAGTGCAGTGCATTGGCGTCACATTTTATACAGCTGACCCGTGCCTGAACGGATATGCGTTGATATGAACAAGGCAACCCTGACGCCAAAAATAATATTCGGCCTTATTGCCCGGCTGATCGCCATTGTACTGTGTGCGGAAATTCTGGTCATGCTGCTGTTCAGTGCGATTGGTGTTGCCGATCACCTCTCCGAATGGGTGATGGCTATTGCCGATGACATGCTGCTTATTCTGCTATCTGCATGGCCAGTCGCCCTGTGGGTTCTCAACCCGTTACTGATGCTGAGTAACAAAGCCAGCCTGAAAACGGAAATGCTGGCCGCAGCCCTCGAGCATGCCGGTGACAGCGTCATCATTACCGACCGCTCGGGCATCATGCTCTACGTCAATCATGCTTTTGAGCAAACAACCGGATACTCGCGTGATGAGGCCGTCGGAGAAAACCCCAACATACTCCAGTCCGGCCGCCATGATGGTCAATTTTATACAGCGATGTGGGATGCATTAACAAGCAGTGGCGAGTGGCAGGGCGAGATGTGGAACAAACGCAAGAGTGGTGAGTTATATCCGCAACTGCTGCATATCCGTGCATTTCATGATCAAAAAGGAATCCTGCAATACTATATAGGTACCTTTTCCGACATCTCCGAACGCATTGCGCTGGAGCGCGTCGCCCGCAAAAGCCAGAAAATCGAAGCTCTGGGCCGGCTGGTTGGCGGCGTTGCACAGAACTTCAACAATATCCTCTCCGGCATTATCGGCAAAGTTTATCTGGCCAGAAAAAAAACAGACTCCCCTGATGCCATCCGGCATATGGATGACATTCATGAGCTCGGTCAGAACGGTGCCCGCCTGATCAAGCATTTGCTCGATTTTGCCCACCAGTCACAACAGGAAAAACAACGTCTGTCGTTGAACCTGCTGTTCAAGAATGCTGTACGCGCGGCCAGCATCGACATGCCTGCAGACATACAGCTGATAACCGATTTTCCGACCAGCGAGCTGAGCATGCATGGCGATCCTGTGCAGCTGGAGCAGATAGCCACGCACCTGCTCACCAATGCCCGTGATGCCGTGGCTCTGGCTGCAGAGAAAACGATCCGCGTCAGTCTGGAAAAGCAATCATCCAAGCAGTGTCCGTTGCGTGAGCATTGCAGCTGTTGCAGCAACTATGTGGCCATGCTGACTGTAGAGGATAGCGGCTGCGGTATACCACCGGCAGACCTTGAGCATATTTTCGATCCGTTTTTTACCCGCAAGAAACAGGATGAAGGCGCCGGCCTTGGTCTGTCGATATGCAGCGGCACGGTGGAAGCCCATGGCGGCATGATCCATGTTGAGAGTGAACAGGGAAAAGGCGCGCGCTTTATTGTCTGCCTCCCCCTGGCTAACAGCGGTGAGAAGTGATACCGCGATCATCTGGGTCACCCGATACAGTTACTAGAAAAGGGGGCCATACCTCCCATACATTTGTATGGGTTCCATGGTGGTATAGAGGCTATAGTTTATAACTCCTGTACCTGCCCTCATAATCCTGTTGGTAATACTACCAGTCAATCCGATGCCCATTTGAACTGTGACAGGAGTATTTGGCACATCACAAGTAGTCGTGATATTGGTAGTCCCGACTGCTACTGTCTCACAGATAACAGCGCGTTATTGCGATCACAGTTGACTGCAGCCTCCTCATTTTGAGTAAATTCCTGCGGTTCAGAAATGTAGTTCAGGGCACATACTACAATAAAGTTCCGGTCACAATTTGCTGGTAGCCCTATTGACGGTAACATTGTAGCCTGCACATTCTGGTCATGCAGCGATTATATGGATATGTATGGAAGATGCAGGTGCAAACAAGCATTCAGATATAAATGGATGCAGTCAGACAATGTAATGAACCAGCATAGTGTAGAGTCGGAGAATAGATGTATTCGACAGTAAATCCGTGATGCGATAATAATGCTGTCGTTTCTGATATATCGCATCTTACAGTAATGTCATAGCGGGGTAGCAATAAACGTTTACCAATCTGAAGCCAGTTAACAAGGCTACCGTATCTGTTCCCGTCGCTTCGAATCGGTATTTTTATAATCTCAATTGTTGCATCGTAATTTTTGATTTGCTGAATAAGCGATTCACACCTGTTTCGATCACTCTTTGATGACAGATTCCAGGCCACTGCGATCAGGTTTGCCTTCAATACCCGCACATGAACATCTGCATGACCGGTCATTTCCTTGCTGAATCCTGAAAAAACCAGCCAGTGCCGGATGCCTAATGCCGCTTTACAGTTTTCAAGATCATTTACAGTGAAGTGATTATGCTTAAGCACATCATTACTGACCAGCATCAAACCTCTGCTACCGACTACCATGTTCCCCTGTGGCAAAAAAGGGATGGGGGAGAGAGGATGTTTTGTTGCACAGATCGTATGAAACAACTGATTATCATTAGGGCGCTCATCCTGAACGGCCAACGGAATACACCAGCGAACAGCCCCCTTAACCTTGATAGCAACAGGTGATCGGTCACGTATCCAGGGCGAGTCGAATGCTGCGGTCACAATGGAAAAATGATCCGGCCTTTCCCGGGTTTCAATAAAGGCCTGACTGAATGCGCTGTCGGATGAGAGCAATATGACCCCACAATATCGCGACACACGGCTGGCGATCTCCTCGAGCAACGAGGTAAGGTCACATTGATAGTGTGGCACCATAATCGCATCGGGTATGCGGTAGTCGGTAATGACCAATCCAGATTCAGCCATCACGTGCATCTGATCATTCACCATCCTTCAATCCAGGTAAGAATTCAGGAGAATTTCTTTGCAAAGGGGTGAGACGCATGAACGTTTCACACGACTCACCCTGTACTGCAGCTTGCAACAATAATGCTTCCAAAGCGGTTAAGCATACGCTGAAAACTCAAATATATTCTCGCAAACCTTGAGTCACCTGACAGTTAATACCGTTTGCCGGCAGGCCTGACAGCACGAATACCTGCAGCTGTATTGGAGCGTACTCCTGCCGGTTTAACAGCCCGTACGCCTGCAGTCGCTGTATTGGCACGCACACCGGCAGTTCTGTTGGCACGCATGCCCGCTGTTGTATTAGATCGCATTCCGGCCGGTTTTGTAGCACGAATACCTGAAGTCGCGGCCTGAGTGATGCCCGGCATCGATACAAATGCCGCAGTTGCCATAAGTAGTGCCTTGGTGAGTTTATTTTTTTTCATAGAGTCCTCCATATACAGATGATATCGGGCACATTCGACAGCATCAGATGAACGAAAAACATCCCACTTTCATGCTATTTACCCGCCCCCTTTTCACCGGCCATTTCCGGGCTCAACCACGCGACCCCAGTTCCGGTCACTCATAACATCCCGGATCAATAGCATGTTTGTGTGATACTCACATTGCCACCCCGCTCCAAAATATGTCGCATGTTCCATATTATTGAAGATGATCATTTTTTACGTGAGGCGATAGTGGATATTTTCCAGTATCACGGTTTCGCGACGCAATCATTTGACGCTCCTGAGCAATATCTCGCTTATGTACTCAGTCCCGACTACATGCCTCCGATAGCCGTGTTTACCGATATTAACATGCCCGGCATGAGCGGCCATGAAATGATCCGGGCTATTTCAAACAACGGCCAGACCCTGAAATTTGTCGTGATGACAAGTGAAACGGGCATCCGCCGACATCACACTGATACGGCGTGTATCTATGTTGCCAAGCCGTTTTTTCCAGCCACGCTTATTCAGGTGGCAGAACAATTAACCCGGTGCCATGATTCAAACGGCCCCACAGGCAGTCATGCCTGTGCCAATACTGGCGACTGGGCAGATTTTCCATCTGTTACAGGGGTATGCCAACGCAGATGTAATGATCATATATTTGAGTGCACAGAAAGAAATACAATTCAATCAAGCCGTTCAGAATAGCGACGTTTATTCAATACAGGGAGAAGCATGCCAACTATGAAAAGCCAATGTGATTGTATTCTTTCAATCAACTGTTCAGGCAAGAGTTCGTATCCATGTTGTTAGAGGACATTCAGACCTTCGGAAGTTTTCTGATAAATCATCACGGCATTGATCAGTCTGCTATTCTGGAAGCACTCGAACTCCAGAGAAAGCAGAGCGTGCCCTTTGGCCGGCTGGCAATCGAAAAACGTTATCTGTCGGTCGAGAATGTACTGCGTGTTCTGGCCATTCAGATTCGATCCACCAAACGCTTTGGCGAAGTCGCTATTGAGCTCGGTTTGCTGAATGAAGTTGAGGTCATTCAGTTGCTGGAGCTGCAGGGGGAGCAGCGCAAGAAGCTGGGAGATATCCTGATTGATATGAAGGTATTCCCATCCGACAAACGGGATGAATTGCTTGATGCCTTCAACTATTTTACAGAGGCACGCGACAAGCATAGCTGAACAGGGCCTTTCGGGTGGCCCATCCTTGCAATGATTATTTTGTACGGTTCATCTGTCGGACAATATCAGCTGTGACATCGCGGCTTCCGTCATCGAACATCACCGCTGGGTTTTTCTGCAGGATCAGGGTATAATCACTCTCCTTGCCGAACTGCTGTATCGTATCGTTGAGCATTTTAACAGCCCGCCCGTTGAGTTGCTCATTTTCCCGTTTCAACACCTGAATGCCATCACTCTTTTCCCGATTAAAGCGTATTTCCAGATCCGCAATATCCTTCTGCCTAGCCAGTGCAGTATCAGCGTTCCACTGGGCGTTGTTTTTCTGGAAATCATTGCGGCCGGCAACAATGCGCTGCTCCAGCTTCTGCAGATTCGCATTGATTTTTCTCTCAATCTTCGCGATGCGCTCGCGTTCCTGCTTGTAGGCATTGCTCTCGGCAATTGCGGATCCCGCGTCTACTACGCCGATTTTAAGTTCTGCTGCCGTCGCCGTCGCCATCCATAAAACGCCCACGCACAGTGCCACTATCAGTTTTTTCATATTGCCATCCTTTTGTATTTGGTTTTCATTTCCTGTTGCTCAGAACTCAGCCACCGATTTTCAGACGAGTCACCTGACTGCCATCCTCGCCGCCGCCGGGCACAACCAGCTCACCACTCCAGCGATCTAGAAACATGATATTGTTCGGCGGCACAGCAATCGGTTCATATCGTACCAGCCACAGCGTCACAATCCCGCCAATCAATGCTAGCGCCCACCATTTTTGTTTATCGAACATCCCCATATTAACCTCCCTGTTTCCCTTATATTTTCATCACAAATGTTATGGTGGAAGCTGCTGCCGGGCAGGTCGATGCAGCCGATGTCAGTGAGATCGGCCAGTTGGCGCGCGTCAAAGTAGTCGAAATTACCCCTGCCGCTGCAGTGATGCTGCTGAAAGGCGACACATCGATATGCTTTAGCAATTCAACGCAGTCCCCCTTAGGAACACCCGCATTGGCTATCGATAGCTCTTTTGCCGCCTTGCTCCAGCTCACGGTAATTGATGTGCCGACAGCAGCGGCAAAAGCATTATTGGTTTGCGTGATGCCACCGTGCGGGAATGCCCCTTTGATCACCAGCTGACCGCCAACTACAGAGTCCGTAGTGGCCTTCAAGGCACTCTCCATATTCAATGCAGCCCGGCTCAAGGCATGGATATCACGAATATGCTGTACCGCATGCGTTTTCCCCATCGATGAGCCGATATCCATCAGGAATGCCACAGATATCGCCCCGATCAGGGCGAACACCACCATCAACTCGAGCAGAGTAAAGCCTTGCTGATCGCCCTTCTTCAAAGCTACTGAGCCCCCCCGCTTCATGAATTAATACACACAGTTGGTAACTGCAATGGCTGTTGCACCAACTGGTGTATACGCCGCACCTGAAGCATATTGATTGGCAGTCACGGTAACAGTCCAGCTTGCACCGTTATCGACCCATGACGCTTGCATTTCACTTGGGAGGCCGGCCGTACCCAAAGTGGCAGAGGCTCCATTAGTTGTACTAATGTATACCCGGTTCACTGCCAAGGCGATATGCGGTACCATGTTTGCTCCACAGACAGGCTTACTCACCGTCCCCCCGGTCGCGACCTCAACAGCATTTGACGTGGATGACTCAAGCCCTGCGGTTGCAGCAGTGGAGCCCGTGTTGTTTTTCACCATCATGGTTGCGCCTGTCCCAGCTACTGTTGAACTGCTGGAAGCAATAATGCTACCGTTAGAAACAGTTCCGGCATATGCATCCACCGATGTGCCACCTGCTCCTCTCGCCCGGATATAACCGTCATTGGTATAGATATTGCCGCGCGTCACGATTGTGTCGCCACTATAAAGGCCGGTTCCCCCTGAAATATAGTGGACACCCGAATAGGTGCCGGTCGAACCAAACTGCATGATAGCGCCGGAATAGGTCCCTGTTGAACCATACTGACGAATGGCCCCGGAATAGATTCCGCTTCCGCCTCTAAGTTCGACAGAGCCAGAGAAAGCCACTGTTCCACCATAGAGGTATGCCCTGCCTCCACCGGATACACCATTTCCATAGAGGTAGAGGTTGCCGCCGGCTCCGCCATTAACACCTGCGATCAAACTACCGCTATTGGTCGAGACATTACCGGTTGTCCCGCCATTACCATTAACAACCGCAACATTGCCACCGATAGCGACTATGCTGCCTTTATATACAGTTCCGGCGTAAATATCTGTGGCAGTAGTGGCTGCCACAGCCGTATTGGCCCTGATATATCCATCGTCCGTCACAATATTGCCGTGTGTGGTCTGAATAGGGCCGTATGCGGTCCTGATCCAGGCTGATGTCGGACTGGAGGTGGATGACTGCACATCAATGCTGCTCGCTCCAACCCCCCAACCGCCGGACAAGGTGATGGAACCGGAGCCGGCAACAGAACCACCATAAAGGTTCGCACTGCCACCACCGGCCGCACCATTGCCGTAGATACTCAGATAGCCGCCACCCGTACCGTTCACACCCGCAATCAGCCTGCCCGTGTCGGTTGAAATATTACCTGTAGTGGCGCCATTGCCGTTGATCACGGAGATATTGCCGCCATCAACGGTCAGGCCACCCGCCAAGGCGGTCATTTTCTGCCCGGTAATCATGCCGGTCGTCGTGCCATTGCCCGAAGCCGTCATATTGCCGTTAATCACGTCGATATTGCCACCATTCACCGTCAAGCCACCTGTACCAAGGGTCATGCCTGTGGCTGCAAGATTGGTGGTGGAGAGCGTTGGTCCGGAAATCACCCCGGTGCTGGTGCCATTGCCTGTAGCTGTGATGCTGCCATTGACGGCCAGGATGCTGCCATAGGAAACAGTGTTACCGAGCGCGGCATCGATAACTGAATAACCCGGCGATGTCGTTGCAGCCCGGATATATCCATTGTCGGTATAGATAATACCGGAGGCGGTAGTGATATTGCCGTGGCTGGTAGTGATATTTCCACTGGTCGAACCGTTACCGTTTATTACCGCGATATTGCCGCCATCGACGGTCAGGCCGCCACTGCCGGCATTGATGGTGGTTGCATTCATGGTGGTTGTCGTGAATGCAGGGGCAGAGAGCGCCTGACCTGATACAAGGCCTGTCGTCGTGCCATTACCGAAGGCTGTGATATTACCAAGGCTGGCAATCACATTGCCCTGAGCTGTTGAAATATTGCCAGATTGTGAGGCAATGTTCCCGCTAGCATTAATAGCGCCACCAAATTGCGCCGAGGAGAGTGTCAAATAGGTGGAACCATTCCACCGGGACGTCGACCTCAAAAGCGACTGTGAAGCAGTCAGATCACCACCATTGGCTATAACATTGCCACCGCGAATATTGTCAGTCTGACTCATAGTGCTATAGCGATACAAGGATGGGCTGGATACTGCAACTGAAGTAATATCGCCGCCTGTAGCGGTAATATTACCGCCATATGCAGTAAGGGGGTTTATGGTTGCTGCCGACACATAATATGGAAAATCGTAACTGATTACACTGAGGTCACCCCCAGTCAGTGTTAAGTTACCTCCACCAATAGACATAAGTGTTTGCCCTGTTCCATCTACCGCTCCGAGTAACCCCATTGATGTGGCAGCAAGGTCTCCACCCATTGCAGTAATGTTCCCCCCCCTCCGAACAAGCGTCGTGGAATCCACACTTGATGTCGCACGTATATCACCATGGGTAGTAATATTATTTGAATAGTTTCCACTCCCTCCACTTAACGTAAGGCTGCCACTTGAACCAACAGAACCTCCTTTCAAGATAGCCTGGCCACCACCCAGGTCACCATTACCGTAAAGCGTGAGATTACCCCCACCGCCGGTTAGGCCTGTGCTATTTGTACCGGCAACCAGATAACCTTTATCAGTAATAATATTACCCGTTCCAGCCTCCAGTCCATCCCCCCCAGTCACTTTCACGTTGCCGCCAGATACAACAAGGCCACCAGTAGCCGGGTCACTGTTCAGACCATAAGTGTAAACATTACCGCCACCGGATGCGCCATCACCATAGGCATGGATATTGCCGCCACCAATTCCGGTAATGCCGGCAATCAGGCTGCCGGAACTGGCAGTGATATTGCCCATATCGGTGGTAATCATACCCTTGGTTGCACCATCACCATTGATTACCGCGATATTGCCGCCATCCACGATCAGGTCTCCAGAAACTATGCTGCTGGCCGCAATGACGCCGGTCGAGAGCGATGCTGAAGTGATGCCATTGCTGACAACCAGTGAACCGCCCGTGATGCCATTAGCTACCGACAGGGTGCCTGTACTCATATCATCGGCAGTGATCGTGCCGAGCCCGCCTGCACCGGTGGCAAGGATATTGCCTTCGCTGACGCTCAGATTGGCGCTGCTCACGTTCACATTTGAATTGATGGCATCGATCTGCCCGTTGGAAACCTGCAACAAACCACTCTGCACATCGATAGTGCCGGCGATCACACTCAGCATACCTGCAGAGGTGCCGCCGTTAGCGGGCATGACAAACATGTTACCGGCATTGGATACGGGCGAGCGCAGGGCAAAGATATTACCATCGGACGCGGTAATGTTACCGACTAAACCAACACCATCGCCAAAGGTTGAGATATTACCAAAGGAAGCTCTGATATTGCCGTTCTGCATCGCTAGCCCCATCGAAGCGATGGTGCCGGATGCCGGCGTTACAGCATCGCCGAATGCGAAGAGATTACCCGCGCCGCCTGTCATATCACCGGCAAGGATATCGCCGGCATGCGTCTGGATATGGCCTGCATCTGTGCTGATGCTACCCAGTGTTGTGCTGATATTGCCCGTTCCTGCGCCATCGCCATTGATCACCCGGATATTGCCGTTATCGGCCAGTAATTCGCCACGGGTGGTCTTGATCATACCATCGAATGTCTGAATGGTGCCGCGATTGGTCATAATATTACCTTTGCCAATTACAGCCGTGCTGTTCAGGGTAATATCGCCGTCGGCCAAAATATTGCCTCCTGTGCCGCCGGCAGCAGCAACGAGATCACCGCCGGTGGTGGTGATATTTCCGGTCGCACCAACGGCATTGACATTGGTCAGGCTGTTGGTGCCCATATCGAGATTGCCCGCCATTGCATTGGAGCCATCCACGCGCAACCAGACATCAGTAGATGGTGTATTGCTGGCCGTGGCAAAGAGTTGGCCAGCTGTACCGCCTGTACCCTGCGCATAGCTGGTAGCGATGCTGGCATTCATCACCGACGGCCCGGTCAGCGACTCTCCCTGGGCAGCCATAAAGGCCACCCCAGCCAAGTCTTCGCGGGTGGCACCGTCTACCGTGATCGCACTACCGCCGGAAATAATTTCAGCCGAACCGCCGACTCCGGCCTGCAGGGTAGCGGTGAGTGTGACTCCAAACGGCAGCGTAGCGGGATAATCACATGGCAGATAAGGCTTGGCTGCAGTACCCGATCCGGCAGGCGTGCAGGCGGTAGATTTCAGCCAGGTGGCGCCACTCTGCGTCAGCGCAGTCGCGAAACCGGCAATAGCCGGCGCATTATCGGCCAGATAGGCGCGTGTGGCATTGGTATACTGGGCGAGATAGGAGCCCAGCCGCTTGGCCTGTGTCTCTTCACTGCTGCGCACCGCATCCTGCATCACCCAGACCGCAACAATGCCCATCACGGCCATCGCCACCATCAATTCAATGAGGAAAAAACCACGCTCTCTGTTCATGCGTATCTTCTTTCCAGCACCAGGATTCGTCCATTACCCGCATTGCTGCACGCGCCTGTCAGCGCGGAAATATTACCGCTCAAGTCTCCCCTGAACGGACTGACCAGATTACTTTTCAGCACAGTGCTGAGCGTGCCGCTGACACGCACGATCGCCCAATCCTGCGCATCGAGTCGCAGCAGAATCTCCGAGCAGTCAGCGACTGCGAGTCCTGCAATAGAAACCGTGACAGCGCTGGTCGCGCTGCTTGATAAAACTGTCGTTGAGCCATTTAACGGATGGTTATAAACATTGATTGCCGGTTTAACCGGCGGATTGTGAACGAACGCCTGATCTATCACCTTGCCCCCGCCTGTTGAGGCAACGGCAATCGCTGGCAACACACCGCGCAGCTTCCAGATGGTACGCGACAGATCACTGATATCGCGCACCATCTGGTCTACTGCCACTTTGTGCATGGTTGCGGTGGAATCACGCAGCACGGCCACGGCAATCAGGCCGACAATTGCCAGGTACACCATCACCTCGACCAGTGTAAAACCGGCAGAGTCATGCAATGCCTTTTTTTTCATAAACGGACTGAAGGCACCCCCCGAAAGGGGTGCCTCAGCCTGAGTCCATTTACTGTTAGAGAACATTTACAGTTGTCTCATGATGAGAGAAAAAATGAACGGAAATATCCGTTCCTGCTTCTCTAACCCCATCAGCTTCCAGTAAACACCATGGATACAGTAGCAGTACCTGGCGCATTACATTCAGTGTTGGCAATCGACAGGCTTGTAATCTGTCCTGCAGTACCGGCGGTACCACCGGTTACAGTCACTGACACAAAACTACTGTTCACACGGGAAGCGATTTCCACACAACTGGCAACAGGAACTGTTGCATAGGTCATTGTATATTGATTCGTATCAGCTGCAGCAGCAAGTGTTACAGCGCCACCAAACACGTTGGTGATCTGGTTGGCTGTTCCAAGCATATTGTCAGGTACAGCGTTGGTAGCCAGAAGTCCGCCTGCCGAGAGCCCTGATATCCAGTACGAGTACCTTTAAAGCTGGAAATACCACCAGCAAGAGAAGTGATGTTTTTGATCGCGGTGGATGTCCTGTTGGCTTCATTGGCCTGTCCGAACTGGGTTACGACCAGTACCAGACCCAGACCGATCAGGGCGATTACCACCATGAACTCGATCAGCGTAAAACCACGTTGTTTCTTTTCTATTTCTTTCATTATTTTCATGTTGTTTCTCCATTTTTATATTTACAGCTCTCGCTGTATGACTTCCCCCCCTCATATCGAAAGGAGTTACTACCGGGAAAACCCGATCTCCGGCCCCTGTTTAAGCGGGCACAAAACTTTTCAGCCCTGCCGGACTCTTAGCCGGCAAGGTTTTTCACCTCCTGAATCAGCTGGTAAAAACCGCCGAGCAGAAAAACCAGACTGCCGCCGATGGCCACCACGCCGGAGGTGGTCAGCACCTGCCCCACCCCCTTGATCCAGCTCACAGTGTTCTCCACAGCTTCGCGGCCGAGAATCTTCATCGACTCTTCAAATGAGCCGGAATCACCGAAAATTTCCAGACTAATGGAGGTCTCTTCATTGAACAGACCGGTATCGAGCGAGTTGCCACTCGATTCACCATTGGCCAGCCGACTCAAAATGGTATCGATATGCCAGGCGATATAAGGCGATGAGTTCGAACGCAACTGCACCAGTGAGTCGCGCATGGTTACGCCGGCTTCGAGCATGGCCGAGAGGCCGACCAGAAAACCGGAACCGGAAATCACACGGTAAACAGAGAAGGGGTAATAGCGATCCAGCTGTTTGCGTACATTGCCGGTATAGCGAGGCATGGCCCAACCGATCAGCACCATCAGCGCCACGGCTGCAGCTGCCAGATAGGGTCCGAAATTGCGAATAAATGTGAGCACGGCATGCATGCTCTGAGACAATGGCGGCCATTTATCAAGCGACATCAGTGTTTCAATACGCGGCAGAATCATCAGAGCAAAGAGCATATACAGGCCCATCAACACCATCGTCAGCACCAGCGGATAGGAGACAGCACCGATCACGGCCGACTTGATGCGGGTCAGCGATTCATTCACGAAGATCGCCTCGGTTAATCCGCGTTCAATATCGCCGGAACGCTCTCCGGCATTGATCAGCATAATCTCGGCATCAGGTGCCCAGCCTTTCAGCGCATTGGCAAACACCACGCCGCCTGCAGCCTGGCGCATATTCTGATAGACAAAGCCCAGCACACGCGCCCCCACCCGTTTGTCCAGCTTGCGCTTGGCATAGGCGCTGAGTACCTGCTCCATCACACGCATCAGTGGAATACCGTAAGCCAGCAATGAAACCAGTCGGCGATAGAGGGAGAGGCGAACATCACCGCTGAACTGCAAGGCCAGCAATTTCATATCGAGCGTGTTGCCCAGTTCGCGCAGGTCGAACTTGCTCATGCCTGTACCTCGATAGGCAGCGGAGTCGCTCCCATCTCTGCGATATAACCGTCATCGGCCACAATGGAGGCGCTCAGCGGACCAACGCCCGCCTCAGCCACCAACGGACAGACAATGCCCTCAACAACCTTGTTCAGGGCATGCTCAACAACCGTCAGACCACCATTTCTGCGCCAGTGTTTGAGCAGGTCGGCATCGTGGCCCTCGCCGATCATCTCCAGCATCTTCTCATCGGGAATTAATACTTCGGCGACCACGGTTCGTCCGTTCGAACCGTGCGAACATTTACTGCAACCATCAACACTGGCCAGATTCACGTCATTGATGCGCAAACCTTTTTTGCGCGCCACAAAATCCCAGCGCATCAGCGCCGCCTTCCATGCTGCTTCATCACCAAGCCGGCGTATTCCGATCTCGGTCGCACCGGTTTTATCGCTCAGCGGCACTGCACAGTTCGGACAGGTGATGCCGAGCAGCCGCTGGTAAATCAAGCCGGAGAAAAAGCCCTTGCTGCCCATCACCGGACGCTCCACACCTAACTGTTCCAGACGCTGAATAATGGTGATCACGCCCGCGGTATGCAGAGTAGTCAGGGTTTTGTGACCGGTCAGTGTCGCCTGCTGGAGCAATCTGGCAGTTTCTTCATCGCGCACTTCACCCACCATGATGATATCCGGATCGCAGCGCATGACTGCGCGCATGGTGGCGGCAAACGCACTGGCACCGGCATCGCCGCGTCGTGTTACCGGCACCTGCGTTGCTCCGCTGATAAAATATTCCGGTGGATCCTCAATAGTGATCAGCTTCAGCGAGGGTTCGTTGCGAATCTTTTCGCTGAGTAGCACATTCAGCGATGTGCTTTTGCCTGAACCGGTGGTTCCGGAAACAACCAGTACGCCGCTGGGCTGCGCCATGGCCGACCGAATCAGCAACTCCTGCTGGCGATCATAACCGAGGTCGCGTACTGAAACTTTCCCCTGCTCCTGACCGATGGGCAGGATTCGGATAATCACATCATAGCCATCGGGCGAAGCAGGAATGGAGTTTAAACGCAGACGCACACGGGTGCCGTTAATGACCTTGTCCACTAGCGCAAACTGCGGTGCACGCGGGTTGAAGGTCACACCATCAAGTTCTTCGGCCGTTACGGCAAAAGCCACGCCGGAGAGTCTGTGTGCATAATCAAATGACCAGGTCATCACCTCTTTCAGACGCCCGTGAATACGGAACCGTACCTTTGCCTGCAGACTATGCAGTTCAATATGGACATCACTCGCCCCCTGACGCATGGCATCAGCAACCATCTGCAGAAACTCCGACTGCAGTTTGGTATCCTCTTCATTGTTCAGGCTCGATTCACGCGCCTGATGCTGCTGCAGCAGCATATTCAGCAAACCCGGATCAGCCTCGCGAATACGCACGCGCAGATAACGATTGCTATTGAGCCTCTTGCAAAACTATTCAAACCAATTGATTTAAGCCTCGCATAAGAGGCGAAAGGAATCTCCCTGTCTGGTAGGGTAAATCTACCAAGAC
>PFXI01000081.1 GCA_002791575.1 Zetaproteobacteria bacterium CG_4_9_14_3_um_filter_54_145
TGGAGAAACCCGCAGGGAGAGCGATAATTAAAACGATTAATCCAACGGCTCAGGCGCTGACATTCAATTTTACTCAGGCTTTTGCAAGTGGCTCTAGAATGCGGATCATTTCCCTACCACCCGGGCAGCCTGTTTCAACAACAACCACCGCCTCATATTAACTGCTCAACAAGCGCTAGCAGGGCTTTACTTTCAAACTGGCTTTTGACGATATATGCATCCGCACCGGCTTCAACACCTCGCCTTTTATCCGCATCATTCGCCAGCGATGTAACAATAATAACAGGAATGGCCTTAAGCGCGGCATCTGCCTTGATTTTTGTAGTCAGCTCAAAGCCATTCATGATCGGCATCTCCACATCCGTAATAATGAGATCGAATGGCTGATGCTGGAGGATGTCCCAGGCCTGGGCGCCATTGACGGCCAGAGTCGTGGCATAGCCCCTGTTCTCCAGCACACTCTTCTCCAGTGTGCGTGTAGTGATCGAATCATCAACGAGCAAGATTCTCTGGCTGACTGCAGCTCTGCGCTCTTTCTCCTTGAAAGTGATGCCGGATCCGCCGCTCAATGCACTATTCAGCAGGTCGCTGGCATTAAGGACAATCATGATTCCCAGACTGGCATTGACCGCAGCGCCCATCACATTGGGCACTGAAGTAAGTGGCGGCATCAGAGATTTGATCACAATTTCCTGTTCCTGCACCACTTCATCAACCAGAAAGGCAACAGCGGCCACACCCTGTCTGATAATAATCAGCGATAACTCATTATCGTAGTCGAGGGCTTTACCGTTATTTAAGCCCAGAGCATGCGCCAGCGAGTGGATTGGCACAGCACGGCCATCAATCAGTACCGCTTCATTGCAGTCCACCTTAACGATATCCGTTGGGTGAATCGTCATCACGCGGTCAATCGACATACTCGGAATCACATAGATCTTGCCATTGATCCTGACAAGCAACCCACGCTCGGTTGCCAGCATACGGGGCAAAAGCATGCGGAATGACGTGCCATCACCCGGCCTGGTATGAACGGTGACACGCCCTTTTATATGGGTTAGTGCAGTGCGCACCACATCCAGCCCAACACCACGACCGGATATGTCGGTAATCATTTTTCGTGTTGAAAATCCGGGGTGGAATATCAGCTCCAGCAGGGCATTGGCATCCATATGCTGCCACTCATCGCTGCCAATCAATTTTTTTCTCACGGCAGCCTCAGCAATCTGCTGTACATCAATACCATGGCCATCATCGCTGACACTCAGACTGACTTCACTGCCAGCCCTGCTTAGGATAATGGAAATAAGCCCGCTCTCGGGCTTGCCCTTTTGCAAGCGCTCATCGGGAAACTCGATACCATGGTCGATTGCATTTCTAATCAGGTGGAGCAGTGGCGCCTTCAGCTCCCCCAGAACAACCCGGTCTATCTCTATCTCATCGCCAATCACTTTAAAATCGACTTTCTTGCCCAGCTCGCGGGCTATATCACGTACAGAGCGTATCATGCCCTGCATTAGCGTTGATGCAGAAACAAGGCGCAACGCGAAGAGGCTGTGATTCAACTCGGAGGTAACATAACCAAGCTCGCCCGCACTACTGCGCATGCCCGCTTGCAGTTTGCCACAGCGATCCCTGATCTCATGAGTCGTTTCAAACAGCTGGTTCAAGCTGTCACGCAACTGCTGCCGGTTGATACTCCGGCCATCATCCCTGAGCAATGCTTTTAACGGAGCCATAACTTCCGACAACTTCAGAACTTCATCATTGAGCTGCTGCACCGCTGACGCATTCTGTCCGATCTCTATCCGGCTCACCTGCATGTCTTCGCCCAGAGCGATCAGTTGATCAATCTTTTCAACGGCAACACGCAGTACCGCTTCGCCCTGTTTAGCCGCATCAGGGCTGAATTCAGCATGTTGCCCGGCATCTGCAACAGAGGCATCTTTTTGACTCGCCGCTACTGCCACGGCATCACCTTGTTCAGATTCCGTCGCAGGAGCTGATCCGGCAGTACTCCCTGATGCTTCCCCGCTCTTCTCTGCAACTGCTCGCGTATCATCTGCGGCAAGTGTACCGGCAATAGCCTGTTCAAGGCGCTGGTAGAGGTACGCCAGATCTATATCAGGCGCTTGCTCATTGACATAGGCAGTCATACTGAGTTTGACACCGTCCACTGCTTCCAGACAGACATCGATAACCTCTGCTGACGGCATGCTGTTTTCCTGTTTTAAATAACTGAAAAGCGATTCCAGCCGGTGTGCAATATCCGCAACATCGTTGGCATCAATGGCGCGAGCAGCGCCCTTAATATTATGCGCCGCCCTGAATATCGTATCCAGCTCTGTTAGCCGCTCGGCTTCCAGCGGCGCCTTTTCCAGCTTGAGAATACTGCCGGTGATAACCAGCAACTGCTCCTCCAGCTCGATGGAGAAGATCTCTACAATCTGCTTTAGCAGTTCAGGATCAAAATCCATAGCCATGATTATACCTTGTAAGCACCGGCGTACTCACGCAGCAGCATGGCAAGTGCATTCAGATCATTGGCCACCATTTTGGTCTGATCTGAAGCGGTCACAAACTGATTTGTCGCTTTATTGATATCGTCCATGGCAATGGCAATCTGATCAATACCGCTGGCCTCCTGGCGCACAGCCGCCACGATCTGCTGGCTGGATATTGCCGTACCGCGGATCAGCTCGAGCAGCCTGTTCAGGCGCTCACCGGATTGGTCCACAAGTGATGTGCCCTGATCAACCTCTTTCTGCCCCTCTTCTGTGGCCATCACGGCTTTTTCAGCGCCTGTTCTGATGGTCGTCAATATCTTGCCGATCTGCGAAGTCGCCTGTCTGGACTGCTCGGAAAGATCACGTATTTCGGCCGCTACGACAGAAAACCCTTTGCCTGCATCACCGGCCTTGGCTGCTTCAATAGAGGCATTGAGCGAAAGCATTTTGGTCTGCTGGGTAAGACCATTGACTGTGGTGATAATGTCACCGATCTGCTGGGTCCTGTCGCTTAAATCAAGGATGGTAGTAGCGATTGCACCCATCTTTTCACGAATCGAATGCATCCCTTCGATGGTATGACCAAGCATGCGCGCGCCCTGCTCTCCGGCCTCTGTGGTCTGGGCGGCCATGTCACCCATCTCTACTGCCTTCTCCATGGTTTGCGCCGATGTCGCCCGGATCTCCTCCAGCGTACTGACAGTCTCTGCAATGGAGGCGGCCTGTTCGGATGCGCCTGCCGATTGAGAACTGATCGATTCCTGAACCTGATGCATTGAACTGCTCAGGCTATGACTGGCTTCAGAGACCTGCCCGGCCATTTTGCGCAGGCTTTCCGTCATCGAGTTGAGGTTTAAACCGAGCTGTGACAGATCATCATCCGCATCAGCAACCTCAAGCCTCTGGGTCAAATCACCAGTAGCAACCTTTTCAACCAGCGACCGATAAGAAGAGACAGTCCCTTCCAGCTCACCCTTGGACATACTGACGCTCTTGAGGTCTTCCATCACAGCATGGATATAGGTATCAATAGCCAGTTGGGAATCAAGCGAGAATATCTTATTAATCGCCACCATGCTCTTTTCAGCCATCTTCGGCTTGAAGATGAACTTTCGCATCACCAGTGGCGCAATCAATTGCACGTAAACACTGTAACTGCCCAGATACCAGCGCGGGGTCAAACCGATTTTGTTATGCACAACACCAATCTTCAGCCTGCGTTCAAAATAGTCTTCACCATAATCGCCGCCGAACAGCTCCAGCAGATATTGTTTCTGAGCACTTTTCAGTCGTTCAATGGTAGACCCTGCTCCCCTGATGACATCAAGCAGGCTTTGATAGCGTGCCACATTGGCATAAAAGCCTTCGACAATCTCATCTGCATGCATGGCGATGAGCGGAGCCAGCTCTTTCAGGACCCGGACATCTTCATCGGTCAAATCGACAAAGGCTTTCATCGATGCCTGTTCGGTGCTGCTCATGGCCATTTGTGTCAGCATAGATTGTTTCATTTCCATATTCATATCAATTCCTCACCATTGAACTGTTCATTATCAGATGTTCGTTTCACCTATGCCAGATCCCAGCCCCTGTAGCAGCGCATTCAGATCCAGCAGGGTTACCCTTCCCTTATCAATACCATGTACATATGACTCGCTCACACCATTTGCACGCACGGCCAGAGAGGATTCAAGGTGCACAGGCTCATAGTTCTGGCTACCCAGCAGCTCACTGACGACGATCCCCACCATCATGCCTGCGGCCTGCACAACGATCATTTCGCGCACCTCTTGCTCGCTCTCATCCGTCAAACCGATTAATGCCGCCAAATCCAGTGCGCATAAGACTTTACCGCGTCGGTTAAACACACCGGCAACGCAGGCAGGTGTGCCAGGAACGATAGTCAGATTTCTGCCGGAGAAGACTTCAACAAGATAAGACCATTGAATGCCGTAGAGTTCGCTCTCACCCAAACGGAATAACAGGTACGATTCATGCTCTCTGCCTGCTTGTTCGTCATCCTTTTTTTCACCCAGCAGTGCCGCTCTTTCGAGTAGTATCCGTTGGTCGGCCTTCGATCCGGGCAGAAGTGACGGGCGCTGGCCTGCGGCATAGTGACTAGCGTCTATCGTGACCTGCTCCGCCGGAAGATCTGACGGGGTAGCAACCTTTTTGTCAGCCATTGCTATTTACCTGCTCATCACCGGCATACATATCCATCTCATGCTCCAGAATTTCGATAAAGCGCTGAAATGTCATACCTGCGGCATGATGAAGCTCACCTGCCGGGGGGGCACTCCTGGCCAGTTTCAGGGCATTATGCAAAGATTTATTGCCGGCAACGGCCTTCTGCTGCTTGATAAGCAGCATGCCCAACTGGAAGTGGGCCTCGACAAACGTCGCATCCAGGTAAATCGTTTTACGCAGGCTTGTTTCAGCGGCAAGATCATCTCCAATCTCAAGTGATACCATCGCGCTTAAAAAATAACTGTGTTTATCCAGCGGATCCAGAGTAAGACACTCATCACACAGTGCATGTGCTGCCTGAAGATCCCCCAGGTTGGCCATCACCTTTGCCTTATGTTGCAGAAGGTCAGCACTTTTACCCTGCTTGTTTATCATCATTTCGATGAGATCGAGCGCTTCAGTCCAGCGACCATCATGCAGTATCTCATAGAGCGCATCTGTCTCAGATACCTGCATCGGTGATTCTTCAGCCGCAACTGCACTGTTCTTTGTCTCGCAGCATTGGGCTTGTCCTGACTGACTGACACAGCGTCATAATTGTTTATACTTCCTGAGTCATAACTTTGCGGGCTGCTATTATGGTAATAAAAAATATTCTCGTGCTGGATCAGCCTGAGACTATCTATACCGGATGCTATCAGGTCCGAGGCCCCCAACATCAACACCCCTCCGGGCAGCAGGCAGCGGGAAAAGCGTTGCATCACCCGATCAACCACGGCTTTATCAAAATAGATAAATACATTCCGGCAGAGAATCAGGTCCATGCTATTGGTCTGGGTCAACATAGAGGGATATTCATCATCCGCCAGATTCAGATAGGTGAAGCAAGCCATGTGACGCAAATGATCGTTGATCGTGAAACCGTTGTTTTGACTATTGAAGTATCTATCCCGGACAGCATCCGGTGTAGCTCTGAATGACCATGATGAATAGTGACCTCTTAAGGCGTTGCTCAACACATCTGCATTGATGTCGGTACCCATCAGGTGGATATTCCACGCGTCCAGATCCGGCAGTGCCTCAGCAAGAAGGATAGCCAGTGTATACAACTCCTGCCCGCTGGAGCAGCCCGCACTCCAGATGCGCAGGCTCAGATCACCCTGCTTGCGTCGCTGATCGATCATTTGCGGCAGCCAGGTATCGCGCAACCATGCAATCTGGTTTTGATCACGAAAGAAATAACTTTCGCCAATAGTAACCGCGGCAATAAGTTGTTCCATTTCAGGGGATACGTTATTGCCATACTTCAGCGCTGCAAAATAATCTTGCCAGTTGCCATGGCCAAAGTAACGGCATCCTTCGTAAATGGCATTATGCAAACCGTTCAACTGGTGCTTCCTGATCACCAGTCCGAGCTTGCTGTAGAGAAAGTCCACGAAGACTTTTTCGCAAGCAGTTGTAACAAATGCCTCTTTTGGCATGACAAAAAACGCTTCAGGCATGATTTTGGTCATAGTGCCGGATTAGAAAAAGCATGGAATATGGCGTGATAATCGTTGGCCAGATAATCATCAGGCAGGGAGAAATCAATACCCAAAACCGCATCTAGAGCCAGCCATGCCGCCATACCGCTGGTTGATTCAACCATCCCCAGCAGTGGCGGCTTCTGACTGTGGAACAGTGTCTGTAATTGCACTGCATCCAGATCAATCGACTCGATCTGGTCGACATCATCGGCGATAAAACCCGCACGCGCGCCATCAATCTCGCAGAGGATGATACATGCGCTCACTTTATAGGCCTGCCTGCATGGCAAGTTCAAACGATAGACCAGATCTACAACCGGTACGTTTTCACCATGCACATTCATCACTCCGGCCAGATAATCCGGCGCATCGGGCAACTGCTGCAGTGCAACCAGCGGTAACACTTTGCAAACTAGTGAAATATCAACACTAAAGCGCATATCACCTATGTGGAACATGAGCATATCAACACAGCTCTTTTCCACGCAGCTACTCGTCATGTAGCCCGTTTCTTTGCATCTGCGCCCAGGCATGCGATGCTTTCAAAAATAGTTGAACTTTTGTCACTGACATAGGTTCCCGGCAGCTGCAGATCCGCGGCGCCAGCTTGAATCAGCTCAATAAACAGTTCGAGAAATTCCGGATCCCAATAGCCCTGTTCACACTCTGCCTGCATAATGCCTATCGCTTTTTCAGTAGAATACGCCTCTTTGTAAGGGCGTGTTGAAGTCAGAGCATCGAACACATCAACCAGTTGAAAAATTCTGGCCAGTCTGGGGATCGCCTCACCCTTCAGCCCTTTGGGATAGCCGGAACCATTCCAGCGCTCGTGGTGACAACTGATAATATCAGTTGTCAGCTGCATGGTTTTCAGAGCACTGCACAGGCGAGCACCAATCACCGGATGTTGACGCATGACCACCCACTCTTCATCAGTCAACGCACCGGGCTTAAGTAGAATGGCATCGGGAATGCCAAGCTTGCCTATATCATGCAATACACCACCACGGCGCAGAGCCTCCAGCTCTTCGTATTTACACCCCAGTTTTTTTCCAAATGCAACACTTCTGTGTGCCAATCGGTCGCAGTGATCACCTGTGGTTAAATCCTTTGCTTCAACCATGCGGGCCAGAGCAAACAGCACCGATTCGGTATCATCCAGTCGATCGGTCAACCGCTTGTGCGTAACCGCCGCATTAACTCTGGCGAATAGCTCAACCGGGTTGAATGGCTTGTGAATAAAATCATTCGCTCCGACTTCCATCGATTTTGCCACATCATCAGCACCGCTCAAAGAGGTCAGCATAATCACGGGCAGCAGAGTCAACTCCAGCTCATGACGAATTTTCCGGCAGGCATCAAAACCATCCATACCGGGCATCATAATATCCATCAGAACCGCGTCATAAGATCGCTCGCCCAGCATGGTAATGGCCCGCTCTCCCGAATCGGCCTCTTCAACTTCGAAGCCGTAACGGGCAAGCACCGAATGAGCAACGAGTCGATTAGTTGCCATATCATCAACAATCAGAACCCGGTAAGGTGCTATTACGGCACTGTGCATGCTTATTCCTCCCGCCGAACAGAAACAAAGAAGCAATACACATGCCAATAATATGTGCCGGTCCGTCTCGATCCACAATAAAAAAATCATCGCCTATTAGCGGCAAGGATCCATTGCCTTGCAGAAGCCAGTCATGATCTGTTTTGCATGTGCATACATGCACTTGTTCTTTCCTGACAATTCACTGCTGCTGGTGACCAGGGTCAAAAGCCTTTCACCGCAAAGGACGCGAAGGAAAAGCAAGGAAAGGAAATGGCTGTAATGTTGTGACTCTATCGCGAATGAGTCGTCGGGTTCATCGGTGACGTGCCGGCCACCCTCCTGTTCATAGACTTCGACTTTCCTTCGCGTCCTCTGCGGTGCATGCCTGTGATCTTGGCGCTTGAACCGGGCGGATTGGCAGCGAGCTAGCGGGGGATCAGGGCTTGATGGTACAAACCCAGGCATGCATGGGTGCACTTCCCGCTAGTCCGCGATAAACCAAAAAAAAGGCGACCACATCTAACCGGTGACAATCATGTAACTATTGATTACGCGGGCCGCATTGCCCGAAATGATCCCTCTAGCGTGCAGGCAGGAGTGGGCGCGGGAACGGGTATTGCACCTTGCCGGTAGCGCTGTCCCGGTTTAACGGCTTGTTAGTGGTATTGTCATCTAATATACGAACCATCATATCAGCTCCCTGTAGGTCAGCATGCGTTCACTGACCGATCACCGTACAATAACGATGCGTATGTCTTGTATCAGTGACCCGGAGCACAGCAGCCTGTTTAGGGCCAGCTATTCAATCTCCGGCCACAAGGACAGCGCCGCACCTGCCTGCACTATGATCGCTTCTTGCTCTGCGCACCCACCGACTCATCATCTGTCTGCACGGCACCACAGTAGGGACAAAAGGGAAACTCAGGAGCGATAGCCTTGTCACAGTCATGGCATTTCACCCCGTGATGCAGGGCCCGCGCTACCTTCACCGATACCACACCGGTCACTGCCGCAAACATACAGATTCCCACCACCATCAAACCGATAGCAACCATGCGGCCGGCCAGCGTGTGCGGCACCACATCGCCATACCCCACTGTCGTCATGGTGACGATCCCCCACCAGGCACCGTCAAAAGCACTGGTAAATGTTTCCGGCTCCAGCATATAGATAACATTACCGGCCAGAATCGCCCCCAGGGCGATACCGCCGATCACCATCACCAGAATCTCCAGTGTATCCCGCATCGAGGAGAGAAACAGGCGCATGGCGCGCAAATAACGCACCAGCTTGAGCAGACGCACTATTCTGAGCATACGAATTGCCAGATTCGGATCGCCTACCAGCAACATCGGCAATACAGCCAGCAGATCCACTATACCATAGAAGCTGAACAGGTAGGTGCGCATGCTGCGCGCTGCATAACAGCGGGCAGCCACTTCAATAGTGAACAGTATGGTCACCCACGTCTCAAACAGTGAAATGTATCCCACCCATGCCGCATCCAGGCCTTTGATGGTGCCGTACATGGAGATCAGTACGCTGACGACAATCAATATGGTGATCGAATAGTTGGTCCGCTGCCCAAGCGGACTCCGGATCTCAAAGAGCATATTATTCAACTGCTGCTGTAAACGACTGCGAAATCTGAAAGCGGAAAAATCCGGATTGGACTGACCTGTATCCAGACGCATGCATGCCTCCTGAACCCCGGAAAAGCATTTGAAGTTGTTGTGGGATTCTGTGATGTAAACAAGCAATTATCATGCCTTGATGACAAGCAGATAAGTTCTAAGAACCGGTGCTCCACCGCACACCGTAATCATGAATACACCCACGAATCGCATTCCATCGCTGGCTTTGTTATTGTTCGCAGGCAAGTCGCAGAACAAGGGGATACCGTGAGCAAAACAGATCAGACAGAGGCAAAACCCAAACGCATCCTTTCCGGCATGCGCCCTACCGGCAAACTGCATCTCGGCCATTACAAAGGTGTGCTGGAGAACTGGCTGCAACTGCAGGAGCAACATCAGTGCTATTTCTTCGCCGCCGACTGGCATGCTCTGACAACCGAGTACGCCAACCCGTCGATCGTCAAGGATACCATCTGGGATATGCTGATCGACTGGCTTGCTGTCGGCGTGGACCCGGACAAGGCGGTCATCTTTATTCAGTCGGAAGTCCCCGAACATGCGGAATTACACCTGCTGTTCTCGTTTATGACGCCGTTGTCCTGGCTGGAGCGGGTGCCTACTTACAAAGATCAGATCGAGCAACTGCGTGAAAAAGATCTCGGCACCTATGGTTTCCTCGGCTATCCGCTGCTGCAGTCGGCCGACATTCTGATGTATCGGGCTGACGGTGTGCCTGTCGGTGAGGATCAGGTACCGCATATTGAGCTGACACGCGAAGTGGCCCGTCGCTTCAACCACCTCTATCGTCAGGGCATTCCGCCGCTGTTCCCTGAACCGGAATCGATGTTGATGCCGGCGGCCAAGCTGCCTGGCCTGGACGGTCGCAAGATGAGCAAGTCCTACGGCAATACGATCGAACTGGGTGAGCAGTGGAGCGTGACCGAGAAGAAAATCAAAACCATGCCAACCGATCCTGCGCGCGTACGCCGCGACGATCCGGGTACGCCGGAAAAGTGCCCTGTATGGGATTTTCACAAGGTATATTCCACCGAGGCAGAACGCAGCTGGGTACGTGAAGGCTGCACCACTGCCGGCATCGGCTGCATTGAATGTAAAATGTGTATGCTAAAACACCTGGAAGCAGAGCTGCAGCCGATGCGTGAGCGCCGTGCAGCGATAGCCGCCAGGCCGGATGATCTGCGTGATATCATCAAGGCCGGCAACGAAAAGGCCCGCCATGAAGCATCACGTACAATGGAAAAAGTGCGCAAGTCACTGAAGATGGGCTACCGCGTATGATGCAGCCGGTACAGGCCGACCTGTTTCCCGCCGATGGCGACAAGCAGCCGGTCATGCCGCCTGTACATCTGGATCAGTTTGAGGGACCACTGGATCTGCTGCTGCACCTGATCCGCAGTCAGCAGATGGATATCTTCGATATCCCCATTGCCATGCTGACCAGCCAGTATCTGGCACTGCTGGTAGAGCCCGATCAACCAGCGGCTGCACAGCAAGCCGGTCTCGATCTGGATATTGCCGGTGATTATCTGGTCATGGCCAGCACGCTGATGCAGCTAAAATCGCGCATGCTACTGCCGCGCCCGCAACTGGATGATGAGGGCAATGCCATCGACCCGCGCGCCGAGCTAGCCGCCCAGCTTATCGCTTATGAACAGTATCGTCTGCTGGCCGAAGAGTTGAATGCGCGGCCCAGATTGGGCCGCGATGTCTTTGCCCGCTGCATTTTCCCCGAAGCCGAAAACGTCGAGCGCCCTTTGCCGGAAGCAGATCTGGATGCCTTGCTGCTGGCCTTTCGTCATGTGCTCAAACGTGTCGGTGGCGAGGTGCGTCATCAGATCCTTGTCGAAACAATGAGCGTACGTGAACAGATGCGCCTGGTACTGGAACGATTGGGGGCCGGAGGCATGCAACTGGATGAGATGTTGCAGGATTCGCCCGGTCGCGAAGCGCTGGTCACTACGGTACTGGCGATTCTGGAGTTATGGCGCCAACAGAGCATCAGCGTGGTACAGAGTGAATGCTACGGCTCTGTTACGCTATTGCCGAAACAGGTTATGCATTGATCGTGGATGATGATGCACTGACCTCCCGCATCGAGGCACTGGTGCTGGCCAGCGACGAGCCACTGACCATCAAACGACTGGTGGCTGTATTGGGTGATGATATTGCCAGCGGTGACATACGGGCAGCGCTGCTGGAGCTGGAAACACACTACAGCACACGTGGGATCCGGCTCGTACAAGTGGCAGACGGTTGGCAGTTTCGCACGGCCGATGAACACGCTGCCAGTGTGCAGCAGCTGTGGCAGATCAGGCCATCTCGCCTCTCACGCTCGGCCCTGGAAACGCTGGCTATCATCGCCTACCGCCAGCCGACCACACGGGCTGAAATTGAAGCACTGCGCGGCGTCAAAACATCCGGTAGTATCATCGCCACACTGCAGGAGCGGGAGTGGATCAAGGTCCTCGGGCGCAAAGATGTCCCCGGACGACCGCACCTGTACGGAACCGGCCGCCAGTTTCTGGTCGATTTCAATCTGAATTCACTAAATGATCTGCCCGAATCCAGTCAGTTGCTGGATGACGATGAAAAAGAACAAATGATCAGTAATCACCGAGGCGAAGAGCAATGAGCAGCAAAAAACCACCATATAAGCCGCAGAAACAGAAAGCGCAGAGGCCGCAGCGAAAGCCACAACAGGGCGGACGCAAGTCGGCAATGGAGCGACAGGCGGCCCCCATCTCGAACAGCCCGGAACGTATCAATCGCTACCTGGCCCATTGTGGTCTCTGCTCCCGGCGTGAGGCAGACCGCTGGGTCGAAGCCGGTCGCGTCAGCATCAATGGCCAGAAGATTGAAACACCCGGCGTCATTGTACAAAGCGGCGATATCGTCATGGTGGATGAGAAGCTGGTTGAACCGCAGGAGGGACATGTTTACATCCTCTACAACAAGCCAAAAGGACAACTCTGCTCGCGCCTGGACAAGAAAAAGCGCCCCCTGATCTATGACTTCCTTGATGTTGCCCCGAATGTGCAATCCATCGGACGACTCGATATGGATACCGAAGGTTTGCTGATGCTGACTGACGATGGCGCGCTGACGCGTGCGCTTACCCACCCAGCCGCCAAGGTACCGCGTGAATATCGCGCCCGCGTGGCCGGGATCGTGGAGATGGAAACGCTGGCAAAGCTGCGCCGTGGCGGCATGAATATCGGGCGCGGCGATACCAGCGATGCATGGGAAGTCACAGTGGATTCGGAAAGTGCGGGGCACACTTGGCTGAATATTATTATTCTGCGCGGTCGCTGGCGTGAGGTTCGTCGTACGCTGGAAGAGTGTGGTCACCCGGTTCGACGTCTGCTGCGTACCCGCTTTGGCCCCATCAAACTCGATGAAGACATGCCCAAAGGCACCTGGCGCAAACTCAACCGTGGCGAGATCCGCAAGCTCAGGGACCGCGTCGAAGATCCTGATGCAAAAACTGACACCGATTGAAGTCTATGAACGGCTTTTCGCCGTTTACGGAGCACAACACTGGTGGCCGGCAGAAACCCCGTTTGAGGTCATCATCGGTGCAATTCTGACGCAAAACACCAGCTGGCAGAATGTCGAAACAGCCATCGCCAACCTGAAGGCTCACGATATGATTGACTGCCAGGCTATTGCCACCAGCAATCTGCATCAGTTAGCCGAAATAATCCGCTCTTCCGGCTCCTATATGCAGAAGGCGCGTTACCTCCAGCACTTTTCGCAGTTCTATATTGAAAGCGGCATGCGCGGCGGACTGATAAAACGGCCGCAGAGCATGCTGCGCAAACAGTTGCTGGCACTGTACGGGGTCGGGCCGGAAACAGCCGACTCGATCCTGCTCTATGCACTGGATAAACCGGTATTTGTCATTGATGCCTATACAAAACGGCTGTTTGTGCGGCTGGAGCATTTCGACCACAGGCTTGCTTATGACAACATACAGCACTATTTCCAGCAACGCTTACCGGAGAGCCTGCCGCTTTTTCAGGAGTTTCATGCCCTGATAGTTGAACACGCAAAACGCTATTGCCGTACAAAACCGCTATGCGGCGAGTGTCCCCTGCTTGACCACTGCCCGACAGCAGCATGTTCAACGCTGGAGATCAGCCGGACCTTTATGCCTGATGTGGGTTGATCCACCCATTACATTATCGAGCCTGCCGCGCGAACCCGGTGTCTACCGTATGCTCGATAGCGGTCGTAAAGTGCTCTATGTCGGCAAGGCACGCAATTTAAGAAAACGGGTCAGCAGCTATTTCCGGCAGCGGCCCGCCTCTTCACGCACCGTGGCCATGGTGAAGCAGATAAGGGATATCGCTTTCAGCATCACACCATCGGAAGCCGAAGCACTGGTACTCGAGCATAACCTGATCAAGCAACTCAAACCGCGATACAACGTGCTGATGAAGGACTCAAAAACCTATCCCTATATCCTGCTCAGCGATGAAGCTTATCCGAAGCTGACCATGTATCGGGGTAACCGCAGTCAGACTGGCGAGTATTTCGGCCCCTTCCCCAATGCAGGAGCTGTACACCAGACACTGCATATCATGCAGAGCATCTTTCAGCTCAGGGATTGTGAAAATGCTGTATTCAGCAACCGCTCACGCCCCTGTATGCAGCACCAGATCGGGCGCTGCTCCGCCCCCTGCTGTGATATCGTTTCACAGGCCGAGTACCGACTTCAGGTGGATGATGTGCGGCAGTTCCTCAAAGGCCGGGACAACGATCTGGTCAAAACCTGGCAAGAGCAGATGCAGCAGGCCTCTGACAGACTATGCTTCGAACAGGCAACTATACTGCGTGATCGCATTCGTGCCCTGCGCACTGTGCTCGCCGGTTCCGAAAACAGTACCCTGCCCGATAATGCCGATGGCATCGCGCTGATCCGCCACACGGGTGCCGTCCTGGCCTGTATCGGTGTACGCAGGGCAGGACGCAACCTGGGCACGCACAATATCCGTGTTGATCAGGCTGACGACGCCGATGATCTGGAAATTCTGCAATCACTGTTTATCGAGCGTTACCAGCATGAATCACCACCGGCCGAGGTTGTTCTGAACACAGATGATGCGAATATCAAAGAGCTGGATCGTTTGTTTGCCATCATCAAACCCGGCAAAAAAACCGCCCTGCTCTCTCCCAAGCGCGGCCCCCGATTGCAATGGTTGCAGGAGATCACCTACTCCGGCGAACAGATTATCGCCAGCCGCAAACAGGAGAACCAGCAGCCGGCCTTTGCGGCACTGGCCGACCTGTTCGCTCTCGATGCCGTGCCTGAGCTTATTGCTGCCGTCGACAACGCCCATCTGGGCGGCACACAGATGGTGGCCGCCATTACCTATGCCGGCTGGCAGGGTGCGGAGAAAGCCTCTTATCACCGCTACAAACTCGATGGCATCGCAGGCCAGCTGATCGAAGGTGACGACTATGGCGCCATGCGCGCGGTGCTGGAGCGATTCTTCCGTGCTATTCGCGAAGATGCAGTTCCCTGCCCCGATCTGATGCTGATTGATGGCGGCCGGGGGCAACTCGCCATTGCGCTGCAATGTGCCCATGATGCCGGCCTGCATGAGCTGAAACTGGCCGGTGTAGCCAAGGGTGATGCGCGCAGAGTCGGAGAGGAGACACTATGGCCCGGCTGGCTGGAGAGCGGCGCTGCAGGTATAGGCCGACCGCTAAAACCCGGGCGCCATTCACCCGCCCTGCTGTTGATTGCCCGCGTACGTGATGAAGCACACCGCTTTGCCGGTGCCTATATGCGTAAACGCAAGAAACAGAGCATGTTCACATCGGCACTGGACGGCATTGACGGTATCGGAGCAGCCAGACGTACTACCCTGCTCAAGTATTTCGGTGGTATTGAGGGCGTCAAAAAAGCCGGTCGCAAACAGCTGATGCAGGTACCGGGCATATCGGAGAAACTGGCGGAAAAGATCTTCCTCGCACTACATAGATAGATCATTACCGCCGGGCTTCATAACCGCGGCCTGCTGCATCACCCAACGCACAAGAGCGGCATGAATATCGCTCTGATAGACCTGTTTATGCTGCAATATGAAAAATTGTCGTTCCAGTCTCATGTTGCGGATGCTTACCGCCGCAAGCGTGCCTGCGGCAATCTCTTTAGCCACTGTGATTCCGGACAGGCAGGCCAGACTATCGCCCGAGGCCACCAACGCCTTGATTGTCGGCACATGTCTTAGCTCCGCCACAATATTAAAACCGGAGAGTTGCCTGCGAAAGGCATGCTCAAAAATTGACCGCGTACCGGAGCCAGCTTCACGCATGATCCATTTACTGCCAGCCAGTACATTGATCGGCACAGGGGCGGTTGCCGACTGCACGGCCAGTGGGTGGTCGGGCTTGGCAATGATAACCAGCTGATCCGTCCACCAGGGTGCGTATTCCGGTGAAGTCGGCACCTGATTCCAGTCGAACGCGACACCCTATTCCGGTGAAGTCGACACCCCCTTTGGGAGCCTGTTGCTGAT
>PFXI01000075.1 GCA_002791575.1 Zetaproteobacteria bacterium CG_4_9_14_3_um_filter_54_145
TGGCCGCTGTCAATGTGGTCTTGCCATGATCGACGTGACCGATGGTACCAATATTGACGTGTGGCTTGTTGCGCTCAAATTTTGCTTTTGCCATGATCTACTCCTTAACCCTTAACTGCCGCAATGATTTCTTGCGCAATGTTATTTGGAACTTCTTCGTAATGTTTGAACTGCATGGTGTATGTAGCACGCCCCTGAGACATGGAACGTACAGTGGTCGAGTAACCGAACATTTCGGACAGTGGAACCTCGGCCTCGATCACCTTGCCGTTACCGCGCCCTTCCATACCCAGAATGCGACCACGACGACGATTCAGATCGCCAACGATATCACCCATGTAATCTTCAGGCGTCACCACTTCCACTTCCATCACCGGCTCAAGAATAACCGGCTTGGCCATCTTACAGCCTGCACGGAAGCCCATGGAACCTGCAACCTTGAATGCCATCTCATTGGAATCGACATCATGGTAAGAACCGTCAACAACGGTGACACGAATGTCGACCATCGGATAGCCGGCCAGCACACCATTTGCCATCGCTTCTTCTGCGCCCTTGCCGACAGCAGGAATGTACTCACGAGGAATAGCACCGCCGGTAACTTTGTCGATAAACTCGAAACCGCCGCCAACTTCCAGAGGCTCGATCTCCAGCCAGCAGTGACCATACTGACCACGGCCGCCGGACTGGCGTACAAACTTGCCTTCCGCCTTGGTCTTGGCACGGATGGTTTCACGGTATGCAACCTGCGGCTTACCAACGTTGGCTTCTACACTGAACTCGCGCTTCATACGATCAACGAGAATTTCCAGATGCAGCTCGCCCATGCCGGAGATAATGGTCTGACCGGTCTCTTCGTCGGTACGAACACGGAAAGATGGATCTTCGGCGGCCAGACGGCCGAGTGCGGTACCCATCTTTTCCTGATCTGCCTTGGTCTTCGGTTCAATTGCAACCGAGATTACTGGCTCAGGGAACTCCATGCGCTCAAGAATAATTGGCTTGTCAGCATCACACAGCGTGTCGCCGGTAGTGGTGGACTTCAGGCCAACTGCAGCTGCAATATCGCCAGCACGCACTTCCTTGATCTCGGAGCGCTCATTGGCATGCATCTGCAGAATACGACCCAGGCGCTCTTTCTTCTTGCCCTTGGTGGAGTTGATCACATAAGAGCCGGCTTCGGCGACACCGGAGTAAACACGGAAGAAGGTCAATGTACCCACAAACGGATCGGTCATCACCTTGAACGCCAGTGCAGAGAACGGCTGGTCATCAGATGACGGGCGTGTATCAGGCTCGTCTGTGTCCGGGTGAACACCCTTGATTGAAGGCACATCAGGTGGCGCAGGCATGTATTCAACAACAGCATCCAGCAATGTCTGAATACCCTTGTTCTTGAAAGCGGTACCAGCCAGCACAGGAATCACACTGATATCAAGCACAGCCTTGCGGATGCACTCTTTCAGGGATGCTTCGTCGATCTCCTCACCTTCAAGGTAAGCCATCATCAACTCTTCATCGTTAACCAGTACAGCATCCAGCAACATCTCACGACGCTCTTCTGCAATTTCCTGCAAATCGGCAGGAATATCCTGAACTTCGTACATCGCCCCCATGGCTTCATCTTTCCAGACAATTGCCTTCATCGAGACCAGATCAACAACACCCAGGAAATTCTCTTCAGCGCCGATCGGGATATTCAGTGCAACAGCATTGTGACCCAGACGCTCACGAATCTCTTCGATGACATTGAAATAATCAGCGCCGGTACGATCCATCTTGTTGACGAAAGCAACACGCGGGACGTGATATTTATCAGCCTGACGCCAGACGGTCTCGGACTGCGGCTGAACACCGCCAACAGCACAGAACACGCCAACAGCGCCATCAAGTACACGCAGAGAGCGCTCTACTTCAATGGTGAAGTCCACATGGCCGGGGGTGTCAATAATATTAATCTGATGGTCTTTCCACTGACAGGTTGTTGCAGCGGAGGTAATGGTGATGCCGCGCTCCTGCTCTTGCGCCATCCAATCCATGGTAGCAGCGCCGTCATGAACTTCGCCAATCTTATGGCTTACGCCAGTGTAGAAAAGAATACGTTCTGTCGCGGTAGTTTTACCAGCGTCAATATGCGCCATAATGCCGATGTTGCGTACACGTTCCAGCGGGGTCTTACGAGCCACGTCGCCACTCCTTTACCATCAAATTTAAAAGAACTATAAGAAAATCTTGCGACTTATCTTATGCGGCAGGATTAATCGATCCATCCCTGCCTATGTTATGAACAAGCAACCGCCGAGGCGGCTACAACCACTTACCAGCGGAAGTGAGAAAACGCCTTGTTGGCTTCTGCCATACGATGCGTCTCATCGCGCTTCTTGAATGCTCCACCGCGCTCGTTGACCGAGTCGGCAATTTCATTACCCAGGCGCTCAGCCATGGTGTGCTCTGAACGCTTGCGGGAGAACTCTACCAGCCAGCGTACTGCCAGCGACTGCTGACGACGATCAGAAACTTCGATCGGCACCTGATAGGTTGCACCACCCACACGGCGGGATTTCACTTCCACCTGCGGACGCACTGCTTCCAGCGCCTGATGCAGAACAGTCATAGCTTCTACACCCGTCTTCTGAGCAGCAATATCCATTGCCTCATAGACGATAGCTTCGGCAACATTCTTCTTGCCATCGAGCATCACTTTATTGATTACGATTGAAACCTTGTTATCACCAAACTTTGCATCCGGAGTAATCGGACGACGGGTGACGGGACCTTTACGTGGCATATCTCTATTCCTCTCTTACTTCGGACGCTTGGCGCCGTACTTCGAGCGAGCCTGCTTACGGCCATCAACACCCGTTGTATCCAAAACACCACGCAGAATATGGTAACGCACGCCAGGCAAATCCTTTACGCGGCCGCCACGAATCAGCACAACCGAGTGCTCCTGCAGCTTGTGACCCTCACCCGGAATATAGGCGGTGACTTCCTGACCATTGGTCAGGCGTACACGCGCCACTTTACGCAGAGCTGAGTTTGGCTTCTTTGGTGTCGTCGTATACACACGTGTGCAAACGCCGCGACGCTGCGGGCAAGCCTGCAAGGCCGGAACCTTGTTGATTTTGCGCTTGTCTTTGCGCGACTTGCGAATCAACTGATTGACTGTTGGCATGATTACCTCATTACAAAACTTTCACCTTACTGGCAACTCTCCAAAAGGAGGTGCCTGCGAAGGGTCGCGAACCATAGTGGCGCTCATTTCAACTGTCAACCCGATTTTATGCCCCGATCACTTTTTGCCACTCCTTTATGACCGAGCAGCATCTTATGAATACATACACAGACTGCCACATGGCGGTTTTTGGCTTATTTTTTGCTACATCTGCTGCAGTAGACTATTCCGTACGACCTAAAACAGGGGAATGAACACATGCTCAAACGATTCAGCTTATTGTTTTTCCCTGTCGCCGCCATCATTACCGGCGTCATCTGAGCCTCTTGCAAAACTATTCAAACCAATTGATTTAAGCCTCGCATAAGAGGCGAAAGGAATCTCCCTGTCTGGTAGGGTAAATCTAC
>PFXI01000055.1 GCA_002791575.1 Zetaproteobacteria bacterium CG_4_9_14_3_um_filter_54_145
TTGTCGTCGATGACTTACCCTACCAGAAGGGAGTTTTTTCGCCTCTTCTCAGAGGCTTAATTCAGCAGGTTTGAAGACTTTTGCAAGAGGCTCATACTATTGTAACCTCAAGTTCATTGCGGCCGCTAACACTCTGAGAGCATCAGATCGCTGGGTCTTGTATGTAATCAAGAAAACCTTAGCCACTGCTTCCACGGATTTACACGCATTGAAAATCTATGATGATTGGCTTATTCGTGTCATTCGTGGCTCGCTCTGTTTCTGTCTTTGGTTAAAAGGGTGGCTTTAACAGACCGCAAGGTAGCTAAGCTTTGTACGCAATCAGGAAACATTTTAACTTCTCTTGATAAGGGCTGCCGCATGCCACTACAATCTTGCGCACGACAGAGCATGGAAGTTGTACGCTGTTTCGGGAGATCAAGCCGGTGAGTGATTGTGTGGTAAGCGCAAAAGGCGTGCGTAAGCGATTCGCTGATCGCGAAGTGATCTGCGGTATCGATTTTGATATTCGTCCCGGCATCTGCTTTGGCATTCTCGGCCCCAACGGGGCCGGTAAAACCACACTGATGCGCATGCTGCTGGGCCTCTCCCCGGTCACAGACGGCGACTACACCCTGTTCGACAAGCCGGTTAGCGATGCCTCGACACACAGCCGCGTCGGTGTCGTGCCCCAACAGGATAATCTGGATCCCGACTTTTCCGTGCGCCTGAACCTGCATGTCTATGCCGGCTACTTCGGTATTCGCGCAGCCGATGCCGCCAGCCGCATTGACGAGCTGCTCGAATTCGCCGCACTGGCCACACGCGGTGATGACAAGGTAGCCAGACTCTCCGGCGGCATGCGCAGGCGGCTGATGGTTGCGCGTGCACTGATCAATAACCCCGATCTGATCGTACTCGATGAGCCCTCCACAGGCCTGGACCCGCAGGCGCGGCACCTGATATGGCAGCGCTTGCGTTCGCTAAAAGCGCGCGGCAAAACACTGATCCTGACCACCCACTATATGGAGGAGGCGGCCGAGCTGTGTGATGAGCTGATTATTCTCGATCACGGCACGATCCTGACGCGCGGCACCCCGCGTGCGCTGATTGCCGAGCATGTTGAGGCCGAGGTGGTTGCGGTGCGGGGGTTGAGTAATGAACTCGATGCCGCAGAGCTCTGCGAAGGACTGGATATCCGCCGCGACCATGTCGGCGACACATGGTTCTGCTACGGCAGCGATGCCAGACCGCTGGTTGCACGCTGTAGCAAGCGCAGCGAGCTGAGCTTTATCCATCGCCCCGCCTCACTGGAGGATGTATTTCTCAAGCTCACCGGTCGCGATATGCGGGCAGAGGCATGAGCGCCCTTTCCCTGCAACCCGGGCATGTGCTGGCAGTCTGGCGGCGCAATTTTCTTGTCTGGAAACAGCTGGCCGCGGCCTCCATGCTCGGCAATTTCGGTGACCCGTTCCTCTACCTGCTGGGGCTCGGCTATGGGCTCGGCCACTATATCGGTGATATGAGCGGCATCCCCTACATGGCCTATCTCGCCAGCGGCATCCTCTGCTCGAGTGCGATGAACACCGCCACGTTCGAAGGCTTATATTCGGCATTCACGCGCATGAACCAGCAGGGCACATGGGAGAGCATGCTCGCCACACCCGTGCGCATCAACGAGATCATTGCCGGAGAACAGATGTGGGCTGCCAGCAAAAGTCTGATCAGCGGCACGGCCATCTTTATCGTTGCAGGGCTGCTCGGCGCGATCCAGCAGTGGGATACCGCCCTGCTGGCATTGCCGGTCATCTTTCTCATCGGGCTTGCCTTTGCAGGCCCCGCGCTGGCGTTCTGTGCCGTCTCACCCAGCTACGATTTCTTCCTCTACTATTTCACGCTGGCCATCACGCCGATGTTTCTCTTCTGCGGTGTCTTTTACCCGCTTGATACCCTGCCCGCAGCGGTTCAGGACTTCGCGCAGATATTGCCGTTAACCCATGCTGTAGCACTGGTTCGGCCGCTGCTGACCGAGATGCCGTTAACAGAACCCTGGCTGCATGCAGGCGTGCTCGCGGCATATGCGATCGGCGGTTTTTTACTGGCCACACGCCTTGCCACCCGCCGCCTGCTGCGCTGAGTTAACAGAGCCGGCGACAGCCTCAATCAAGTATCATCGACAGGTGCCGATAAAGGAGTAGTCTGGGTACATCTACTCAAGGAGAGTACAGTGACAGTGATCAATACCAAGTACTTCTATGCGCACTGCATATCGCGACTGGCTGCCATTATTGTCACGGCCGAGATTATTGCCATGCTGATTTTTGACCTCACCGGCTGGGAAAAAGTCTTGCCGGCCCTGCCCGAGGCGCTGCTTGATAGCCTGTTTCTGATCACTTTTTCAATCTATCCCTTATATCTCTGGGTTTATACGCCCATCGTCAAACGATTCCAGACAAGTCATCAGCAGATAGAGATGCTGGCAGAGGCGCTACAGGGCGCAGGCGAAAGTGTTGTCATCACCGATCCTGATGGCGCCATCATCTATATTAATCAGGCTTTTACAGATATTACCGGCTATAGCTTCGAAGAGGTACTGGGCAAAAATCCGAGCATTCTGCAATCCGGTAAACAGGACAAGGCTTTTTACGATCGCATGTGGAGGTCCATCACCACCCAGGACAAATGGAAGGGTGAATTATGGAACAGGCGCAAGAATGGCGATCTGTTTCCTGAAGCGCTGGATATCCGGGCGATCCGGCATGAAAACGGTGACCTTAAATTCCTGGTCGGTGTATTCTCCGATCTGACCGTGCAAAAACGCATCGAGAACGCCCTGATTCAATCCCAGAAGCTCGAAGCAGTTGGCACACTGGTCGGCGGCGTTGCACATAATTTCAACAACCTGCTGGCTGCCATCTCCGGCAAGGCTTATCTCGGTCACAGACTTGCCACCAAGGTAGATGCGCAAGCCACCTTCACCAGACATCTGGCAGAGATCCAGCAACTGGCCTTCGATGCATCCAATCTGGTCAAACAGCTACTCGCCTTCTCCAGAGAGTCCCGCCATGAAAAGCAGGATCTCTCATTTAACCTCTTGATCCGGGAGGCTGTTGCAACAGCGAGCATCGGCATGCCCGAGACCATCAGAATAGAGATCAGCATGCCCGATGAAACCATCACCGTACATGCCGATCCTGTACACCTGAAGCAGGCTATTATTAATCTGTTGAACAATGCACGTGACGCCGTTGAAACTGCCGAAACCAAGCAGATCCACATTCGTCTCGCCAGAGAGTTGTCGAATGCGGGCTGCGTGCATCAGGATACATGCCATCTTCACTGCAAGGATATGGCCATACTGGAAATTGAGGATAGCGGCAGCGGTATCAACTCCACGGATATCGAAAAACTGTTTGAGCCGTTCTTCACCACCAAAGTGAGCGGTAAAGGTACTGGATTGGGGCTTTCGACGGCACACGGCATTATCATCTCCCACAACGGCACAATTAACGTCACCAGCACCTTCAGCAAGGGAACCACCTTCAACATCTGTCTGCCGCTGGTGCATGGTGCCAACCTGCAATCAGAAGAAGCCACAATGACTCAGCCCGCTGAAGTCCGGCAAGCTGCCACGATCCTGCTGGTCGATGACAATAGTGATGTACGCGACACCATGGCATTGATACTGAAAAGCCTCGGCCACAATGTCGTTCTGGCCAGTGATGGCATAGAGGCCCTCGAGAAATTCATGACCTGTCAGGGCTGCATATCTGTCGTTGTCAGCGACATTATCATGCCCGGCATGGATGGCATCGACAGTATACTGGAGATGCGCAAAAAACAGCCTGAATTACCCGTCATATTTATAACCGGCTATGACAACCCGAAAGAGGTCATGTCTGTAGCCCTGCAGAACGAAACCACGATACTGCTGAACAAGCCGTTCAAAACCGCCGAGCTCTCCGATGCAGTGGACAAACTGATCAGCAGAAGTAGCCAGCAAGCCATATCAGAACCGCAATAGGCTCTCATGTGAGCTGCGCCACAGCCGAAGCTCACTCAACTGTTAACCTCGCTGATAAAACCGGCAGCAAGCAAGCGGGTGATGGAGCAGCGAGATGAGACGATTGGTATCGCCACTATTCATGACATTGATGATGACCCTCGCACATGGTCAGGCATTGGCCTCGGATGTCATTGCCACCGCGCAACAGGCGAAGGTCGCTTCTGCATGGTTTGAGTCCAATATGACAGAGCGGATAGATGTTGAGGCTAAATGGTGAATGTGTTCAAATTTTCGCGGCATGTGGCAGGAGAGCTTCAGACAGGCGAATGCGAATCTTGAGGCTTCATTCAGCTATTACGCCGATGCACCGGATGCATTCATACTGGATCACATGCGCGCATTTACACTGGTCAACACCATCGCACACCACTATCTGCATAATAACTGCACGACAATTCCGGGCACATTTAAAGTGGCCAGCAGAGGCGATCAACTGCTTGCACGCATCAGGGGCGAGCGTCCTGCCCTGTAACACCATGCCCGACTCGACTGATTATAGCGCCAGTAGCCCTGCTGCATGGCCCGGACAGATCCCGTTCAGGCGGGCTTGTTTTGGTTCTTCACGCATTACCGAGAGATATGCCGCACATGCATGCCTGTAAAGACCAGAGTCAAAAAATATTTTCACCGCAGAGGAGACAAAGGAAAGACGCAGTATTTTAAATTGGGCTCTGATGGCCTGGGTATTCATTCGCAACTGCGCATCACTGTATGAATAAGCAAGCTCTTTCATTGCCTGGCTTTTCCTCTGCGTCCTCTGTGGTTCATGCTTTTGACCATCGCGTTTGATGGATGCCTGCTAGCGGGGGAGTCGAGACTTCAGAGTAGTTATAACCAGTTCTTCCGGGAATAATCACCGCGCAGCAACCGCTGCATGCTCAGACCCGCAATCTGGCGCCCCCACTTGAACTCCTTGTACAGCTTGAGAAAGGACCAGATATCGCGCATCACCCTGATGCGGTCAGCCATCGGCAGTGCCGCCAGCGCTTTGGGGAAATCGGCTTCATGGGGTCTGGCAAAGGCAATCTGCAACGGATTCCACTGATCGGTCGTGCGGCGCACTTCCGAGGCGATATTCCGCCGGTAGATCTCCTGCACCGGTTGATTGCGCAGCATGGCATCCACCACCGATTCTCCGGCGATGGCACCGGAGTGCAGCGCGCAGCTCATCCCCTCACCGATCATATTGAGAAAACCGGTTGCCTGGCCGGTGATCAGCACGCGTCCCTTGCCGAACACATAGCGATTGATCAGTGACGGACCGAAATTTTCCGAACAGCCTTCATGATCATCGTCGGCAGGTTTCAGGCGAACCCCGTGTTTCTCTTCAAAATATTTGGCCACATAGAGATGCCGGTCATGAAATTTCTGCCCGACCTTGTATCCCACACCGACGATCTGGCGTCCGTCACGGGCATGACTCCAGGTATAATGACCCAGATCCGGATGAAACCAGAAGTGAAAATAAGCCTCATCCAGCGGACAGTCGATAATCTCATGAAACTTCTGACCGACAAAAAACATCGGAATCTGCTTGTGATAATCGGGATAGAGTGATCGCAATACCGGTGATACCGGCCCGTCGGCACCGATCAGGTAACGGGCCTTGAGCTCGAATGTCTCTCCGCCCCGCTTGCGCGCGCTGACCACCACGTGATCATCACACTGAACCTGCCCCAGAAAAGAGGTATCATCCATCACCTCCGCCCCGCTCTGCTCAATCGCCCAGTGATCGGCATGCTTGCGATGCAGATGCGGCGTGGTGCCGCCGAAGAAGTCCATCGACATTGATACCATACTGGGGAAATGAAAGGTCACACCACGGCAGGCCGTAGGCTCATGCAGCACCTTGCGCGGCAGTGCGCCGAAATTCTCGAGCAGGAATCGATGCCCGCGCGGTGACAGAATACCGCTGCATATCTTGTGGCGGGGTAGCAGCTGTTTTTCCACAATCACCGTTTCCAGGCCGGCATCCACCAGCCGCTTGGCTGCAGCTGCAGCTGCCAGACTGGCACCAACGATGACTACATCAACACTACGCATGCTCTGTTTCACTCCTGTTTGCACCTGATTCAGGCAGGTTAATCAGTGCACTGACAGACAACACCGGCTTACCGGTCATCTGCGCCAGCATGCGTTGATCCGCCGGATTTTCAACAATGACCCGCTGAAAGCGGCGTCCGAGCAGCAGCCACTCCAGTTGCCTGTTCACATCGAATGCCTGCAGGCTCTCGGCACGCGAGCCGATACCGGTCGCCACGGCCATGCGGTTCAGATCGAGATTCATGCTGCAACCGGTCTGCCGCCGCAGCTGGTCGTAATGCGGTGCCCGCAGGGTGTGGCCGGCATGAAAGCAGACGGCATCAATGATATAGAGATCATCCGCCCGCAAGCGCTGCCGCAGCGCAGGCGTACGACTCATGGCAAACCAGTCGGGCTCTGCTGCATCAGCAACTGCCGCCGGCGCCTCTGCCTGTTGCAGTGCTGCAGCAATCATACCGCTCAGGTCAATCTGCTCCGGACAGAGCAGATCACAGGCACCACACTGTATGCATGCCGACAGCGCCTGATCCATATCAGCGCCTGTTGCCCCGTGCTGCATGGCCTTGGCATAGCCCTGCGGACTGAAACGCACATCCCGCCGCTGCAGCCACATCGGGCAGGAGAGCAGGCAGAGCGAACAGCCGTAACAATCCGAAAAGGAGGCCATCAGAAGATCACATCGCGATTCAGCACCATGGCAGGATCGGCCTGCTGCTTCAGCTGCAGATGCTTTTCAACCACCGCATCACCAAGCGCCCTGCGAATATAACCTTTCATCATGCCGCCGAAGCGGTAATAACTGGTCTCCAGCTCAACCCCGACATCGTAAATCTCGTTTTTGAACGACTGCAGGTAATCGCGACTGTACGCCACGCCGTTATACATCGGCTCAAACTCACAACCATAGGCCCAGCCCTCGGCATCCGGCGGAATACTGGAGAGCTCATAATGGGCCTTGTGCTCATCGCGCAGGCGGATACCGACGCAATAAAGTGTGTAACAGGGGAAGTATTTGCGGCATACGGCATTACCGCGTTCAACCGCCTCAACAAACTTATCCCTGTTGGTGGCCAGATCCGGAATCACCATATGGCGATCGCCCCAGTGCTTCCAGACCGCACGCGAGAAGACCACGGTACGATCATACATCTTGCCATCGTGCATATGCATATCCGGTTGCAGATCGGGAAACAGTTCGCGCTTGCGGCGCAACAGAAACAGCGCTTCGCGCCAGCGCCACGGACGCCAGATAAAGCCGGCCGCCAGACGCAGCCCGAACCCCCACTCGCCGTATCCGCGCAACTGTGCCTTCACCGTCGCCATAAATTCAGCTTCGCGCTGATCAGAATCAAAGGCCACCAGCAGTGTAATGGCCGTATCCATCATCGTCAGAATACCGGTATAGTCACAGGCATGAGAGGCATCCAGCATCAACAGATCCTCAACACAGGGTTGCAGGGAGGCATAATAAAAATAGTGCATGCGCAGCGGCGTATAGGGACGGATATGCAGACTTGCCTCGGTGATGATGCCGAACTGGCCATAGCCGAGAATAATGCGCTCAAACAGCTCGCTGTTTTCCCTGTCGGAGCACTCAACGATCTCACCGGTCGGTGTCACCACCTGCAGTGAAACGGCCTGATCCGCACTGCAACCGTATCGGGCCGAGTTCACATCGATACCACCCACACCGAGCGTACCACCCACCGATGAGCTCAGGTTCAGCGGAGCCGAGATATAATCCAGGTCATCACGACGCAACACTTCAGCCAGATGATGCCAGAAGATACCCGCCTGCGTGCGCACGATCAGCCCGCTTTTATCGACATGCAGCACACGACTCATACCCGTCATATCCAGCAGTACACCGCCAAAAGCCACCGATTCACCTTCCGTGGTCAAGCCGCCACCGCGCACCGTCACCGGCACGGCAAACCTTTGCGCCGCTTGCATCAGTGCCGCGATCTGCCCGGCGGATGCGGCCACCACCACACCATGGGGCATGCCATGCGCCAGCCCACCTGCATCGGTGAGATAGATGCCGGTATCGGCACACTGCTGGCGAATTTCAACGTCCTGTTGCTGCAGAGCCTGAACAAAATCCGCCCACTGCTCGCCCTGCCAGCGTGACGCATTGGTCTGCTGACGCGGAATACCGATCAGTGCATCCGCTGCAACCGGATCGGCCGGCAGCGTACTCTCTACTGAAACATTCAATGTATACCCCGAAAGCAGTGAAGAAACGCAGGCATCAACGCGCCTGATTGCTGCTTGAAATCAGCACGCTAGCGCCCGGATACGGGAAGGTTAAGGCCGGCATACATGTGCCTCACTTGCCGCCCCCTGTTTGATGACGCTTCAATGTGCAAACAGGCGAAGCCAACCAATCGCAGCCATGCAAAAGCAACTCACCGCAAAGAAGCAAGCGCCGGCACTCCCGGCGCGCGACAGGTCAAAACATTTTTCACCGCGAAGGACACGAAGGAAAGACAAAGTATATGAACAGGATCTCTGTACGCCTCTGATGAACCCGGGCCTTCATTCGAGAGCGCGCCACAGTATGAACAGGCACTCCCTTTTATTGTCTTGCTTTTCCCCTGCGTCCTTCGCGGTGAACGCCTGTGACCATCGCCTGGTTTCAAACAGGCTCAACACATATCCTTATGATTTAGCCTGACATAAGGCATCGAACGCCTTGAGTGCTTCCCGTTCATGTCTGTGCGGCACCGGAGCAATAGTGCCCTCAAGCGGGCGTTCGGTGACAACATACCATACCGAGCCATTGGGGCTGCAGACCAGACGCACCATACCGTACTTCTCCGACACGCCGGATTGCATGACCAGCACTGTTACCTTGCGAGCTGTTTTGACAGATCCCCTGGCCTTCAACACCGCGATCGTAATCTGCTCAAGCGGCGTCATCTCCTGCTCGCAGCTTGCGCTGGCCGCCGCCATCGGAGCAATCGCGGCAGTAGTGTCCGAAGCAGTGTTATCGCTCATATTGATTCTCCTGAACCTGTCGCACAACGGACAGGGGACCGGCAGCCTACAGGCAAACCGTGCTGGCGTAAGTAGCCGGCAAGAACAAAGCAGCAGTTTGCAATACATACTTGCATACTCCCGAAAAAACGGTCTAATTGCTTGAATCATAATCAAGGATGGAACCACTATGACAGAGCAAGAGATACCGGAAATGGATGCTGAGACACCGGCTTTCAACCTGCAGAAGATATACATCAAGGATATCTCGTTTGAAAACCCGAATGCACCGGAAATTTATATCGCTGAAGGGACACAACCAAAATTTGAAATCAATCTGGGCGTTAAACACAGGCAGCTGGATAGTGAGCACTGGGAGGTGTCGCTGAAGATTTCGGTCATCTCAAAAGAGGTGCAGAATGAGCAACTGCTGTTTGAAGTCGAAGTCGAACATGCAGCCGTGTTTTACCTGAAAAATATCGATGCAGAGCACATCCCTCTGCTACTTGCCGTCGATTGCCCTACCATCATTTTCCCCTATACCCGCCAGATCATCAGCCAGCTGACCATTGACGGCGGTTTTATGCCCCTGTTGATGGAGCCTGTGAATTTCAGGGCTGTTTGTGAAAACAGCCTTGCACAATCAGAGCATCAGGTGCACTGACCCGATGCAGAGCGAACAAGCAACGGTACTGGTTGTCGATGATACACCTGAAAATATCGATGTGCTGCGCGGCATCCTGAAAGGCAGATACAAGATAAAGGTTGCCATCAACGGCTTGCAGGCACTGAAACTGTGCATCTGTGATCAGCCGCCGGATCTGATTCTGCTGGATGTGATGATGCCGGGCATGGACGGCTATGAGGTCTGCCAGAAGCTCAAGGCTGACCCGCGCAGCGAAGCCATCCCTGTTATCTTTGTCACGGCAAAAAATGAGACACGCGATGAGGTGCGCGGTTTCGAGGTAGGCGGCGTTGATTATATCAGCAAACCGGTCACGCCCGCGGTCGTTCTGGCACGTGTGGCGACCCACCTGAAGCTGCGATCCGCTTATCGTTTCATCCGCGAAACCTTCGGCCGTTACCTGTCGGAAGAGATCGTCAATGCACTGGTTGATACACCGCATGGCCTGAAACTGGGCGGTGAGAAGCGCAAGGTCACCATCATGATGGCCGATCTGCGCGGCTTCACCTCCATCGGTGAACGCCTGCCTGCCGAAACCGTCGTCGAGATGATCAATATCTTTCTCGCCACCATGACCGATGTGATTCAGGAGCATCAGGGCACGATCGACGAATTCATCGGCGATGCCATTCTGGTCATCTTCGGTGCGCCGCTACAGCGGCCGGATGACAGCCTGCGCGCCATCCGTTGTGCCATCGATATGCAGGTGGCGATGAAAGAGGTCAACAGACAGTTCCGGCAGCGCGGTCATCCTGAGGTGGAGATGGGGGTCGGCCTGCATACCGGCGAGGTGATTGTCGGCAATATCGGCTCACACAAGCGCAGCAAATACGGTGTGGTTGGTCGCGTGGTCAATACCGCCTCACGTATCGAGTCCTACACCATCGGCGGCCAGATCCTGATCTCGGAAAGCACACTGGCCGATTGTGGCGCGGAGCTGCGTATTGACGGCAAAATGAAGGTCATGCCCAAGGGTATCTCCCATGAGATGACCATTTACGATGTGGGTGGCATTATCGATGATGAAACCACCCAGCTGCCCGAAAAAAGCGATGAAGCACTGACCGGGATCGAACCGCCGCTGCCTGTCAGGATCATGCAACTCAAAGAGAAACATGGCAGCGACGCCTTTCCCGGCTGGATCCTGAGAGCCGGCAGGCGGAATATGCATATCGTGGCGGAACAGCCATGCGCTGACTTCACCAATCTGCGCATCAGCCTGACCGGTGACCTGCAGGCTCAGGGCAACGACACAACCTTCTATGCCAAGGTTACCGGCCAGATTACCGATAAACCGATCACGTTCCAGGCCCATGTCACCAGTATCCCGGGCGATCTCGCTACCTGGTTGCGGCAGACCGGAGCAAAACACAAAGCTGATATCACATGAGCCTGCAACTGCTGCATATCAGCGATTCACATCTCTACAGCGATGCGACCGCCCTGCTCAAGGGCATATGCCCGCATGATAGCTTTGCCGCCGTGCTTGCCGATGCCTATCACCGTTTTCCGGCCGCTGACGCCATCATGCTCGGCGGTGATATGGCTCAGGATGAGCAGGCTGAGACCTACCGGATGCTCGCCGCCATGCTGCCCGACTGGCAGGCACCGGTGATGATTACGCCCGGCAACCATGCATCGCTGGATTACCTGAGCGGATCGCTGATCCCCGCACTGGCGGCACGCTTTGGTTACTGCGATCAGCTGCAGGGTGAGCATTGGCAGATCATCGCCCTGAACTCGCACCAGCCGGGGCATGTGCCCGGGCGGCTGGCAGCAAGCGAGCTGACGCGTCTGGAACATCTGCTCTCCACATCGGTGAGCACCCATATTCTGATCGCACTGCATCACCATGCGCGCCCCATCGGCAGCCGCTGGCTGGATGCCATCGGATTGATAAACAGCGATGCACTGTGGGCGATTATCGACCGTTACCCGCAGGTCCGCGTCGTGCTCTGTGGCCATATTCATCAACCGTTTGATAGCGTGCATAAGGGTGTGCGTGTACTGGGAACCCCCTCCACCTGTGTCCAGTTCACGCCCGGCACGGACAAGTTTGCACTTGCAGGTATCTCGCCGGGTTACCGCTGGCTGGAGCTTCTCGATGACGGTGAAATCCGTACCGGCATCAACAGGATCACCGGTTTCATTCCGCCTGATCTGCTCAACAATGAGCCCTATTAAGCACCATTCACCACAGAGGACACGAATAGAACGAAGGAAAAAAACTACTCATCTACATTGTATGAGCGGGGTCTGAAACCAACACCGGGAAAACAGCGCATACCAATATCTTATGATCATTTCTTCGTGTTCTTCGTATCCTTCGTGGTGGGAATTGATTGAAGGTTTGAGGAGAGCACGTAGCATGCCTGCACTATGACAATACCTGTAGCCATACTTGGTGCGACCGGTTACACCGGCGCAGAACTGATCCGCCTGATTGACGGCCATCCCCATTTTGACATCGCTCATCTGGGCGCGCATTCGCAGGCCGGCAAAGCTGCCGGCAGCGTATTGCCCGGCTGTGCAGGCCATATTGCATCGATGGTGCTGGCCGATGCCGATGCACCGCTACCGGATGCGGTTGAGCTGGTATTCACCGCACTCCCCCATGCCGCCGCAGCTGAGAGTGTTGCCAACGCCCTCGCTCTGGGTAAACGGGTAGTCGATCTTTCCGCTGATTTCCGCCATCAGTCACCGGCTGTTTATCAGCAGGCTTACGGCATTGAACATCCCTATCCCGAGCTGTTCGAGCAGGCGGTATACGGCCTGTGCGAACATGCCCGCGAGCAGGTTGCCACCACCTCACTTGTGGCCAACCCCGGCTGCTACCCTACCTCGACACTGTTGCCGCTGATCCCGCTGCTCAAGGCCGGCCTGCTCGATACCGACGGCATCATCGTGGACTCCAAGTCCGGCGCTTCCGGTGCCGGACGCAGCGCAAAAACCGATCTGTTGTATTGTGAAATCAATGAATCGGTCAAGGCCTACGGCCTGCCCCGCCACAGACATGCCTGGGAGATGGAGGAGTGGGCGGAGGGCTTTTCCGCCACCCCGGTTCGCATCCGTTTTGTACCGCATATTCTGCCCATGACCCGCGGCATGCTGACCACCCTGCATCTCTCCGGCAAGCAGGTGGAGAGCTGGCACAATCTGTTACAACAGGCATACCGCGATGAGCCGTTTGTGCGTGTTCTACCGGCAGGTGAGCTGCCTTCGACAGCAGCTGTTGCCGGCAGCAACCGCTGCGATATCGGTATTGTTGTACTCGGCGAACAGGAAGCCGTCATCGTCAGCTGCATAGACAACCTGCTCAAAGGTGCCGCAGGTCAGGCCATCCAGAATGCAAATCTGATGTTCGCACTCGATGAGCGCACGGGTCTGCCGCTGCACGCCACATGGCCATAGGCACAGCTGCATGGAACCTGCCTTGAAGGCATCTGCCCCCCGATTCATGATCAGCATAAGCCGGTGGAACGGCCAACATATCAGCTTTCACCCTGCAGCCGTGCTGCTGGCACTGCTCGCTATTGGTTCACTACTGTTTTATGGCGGGTTCCGGCAGGGCTTCACCACCGAGGTAGATGGACTGGCTAAGCAGGCTGATATCCTGAAAGCCGGGCAACAGCAGCTGCAGATCAAACTGGCCCGCAGCGAGGCGGAACTGGCGCTGCGTGACAGCCAGATCAACGGCCTGAAACAGCAGATCCATCAGGACATCCGCGATCGCCAGCTGACGCAACAGCGGCTGGCCATGTTTGATGATGTACTTGCAGCACGCACCGTGCGCGGCGTGCATGTGCTGCATCCGGAAGCGCACTGGCTGAAAGCTGAGGGACTCATTGAATACAAGCTGGTACTGGTAAAAGGCGAAAACTACCCGCGCTGGGCGCTGGGCCATCTGGAGTTCTCCACCCGCATGCCCGACGGAGAGATCCTCAATTTGACCGATGCGCATGGCAAAATGAACATCAAATATGAGATGACCACGCATCTGTTTATGGAAGGTGCGCTGTTGTGGCATGGAAAAGCACCGCCATCTTCAATCATTGTCACGCTGGTGAATCATCTGGATAAAAAAATCCGTCAGGCCGAGTCCCCTGTCTTCAGCATCATACCCGCTCCGGATTACGCGCAGGAGAAACAACATGATTAAACCCTATCTGCACTGGCGGCCCGAGATTGCCACGCCGGTATTTATTGCCGGCTCGGCCGATGTTATCGGGCGGGTTCGCATCGGTAAGGAGTCCAGCATCTGGTACCAGAGTGTGCTGCGCGGCGATGTGGGCGATATCATCATCGGTGAGCGCAGCAATATTCAGGATCACAGCATGCTGCATACCAGCACAGGCGTAAGCGACTGCATCATCGGCAATGATGTCACCATCGGCCATCGGGTCATTCTGCATGGCTGTGAAATTCAGGATGGTTCGCTGGTGGGTATGGGCTCGATCATTATGGATCAGGCCGTGCTGGAAGCCGGCTGCCTGCTCGCTGCCGGCTCTCTGGTGACCGAACGAAAAATATTGCGCGGCGGCTACCTCTATGCCGGCAGCCCTGCCACGCTAAGGCGTGAGCTGAGTGATGAGGAAAAAGCATTCCTGCAACGCTCCGCCAGCCATTATGTCGAAGTAGCAAGGGGCCACAGAGATGGCTGATCGCTTTGCCGCTATCGATATCGGCTCCAACACCTTCCGCCTGCTCATCGGTGAAGTTGCCGATGCGGATCACCATACGCCGTGGCGCACGGTTTATTATACCCACCGCATTATCCGCCTCGGCGAGGGGTTGCATCATAGTGGTCGGCTGGCTGATACGGCCATGCAACGCGCAGTGACAGCCTTTAGTGAATTTGCCGCCGTGCTGAGCCGATACGAGGTAAGCGCCGAAAACACGCTGGCCGTCGCCACCGCCGCCATGCGCGAGGCAGACAACGGCGTGCTGTTTCGCGATCGTGTTGCAGCTGAAACCGGCATCGACATCCGCATCATTGATGGTGACAGCGAAGCCCGCATGTCACTGGCCGGTGCCGCTGCCGTGCTCACACCATCCACGCGTGCGGATATGCTGCTGTTTGATATTGGCGGCGGCAGTACCGAATTCATTCGCGCGACAGATCAGCTCTGCCGGGATGCCATCAGTACAAAAATGGGCGTCGTCCGTCTGGTTGAGGCAGATCTGCACAGCGACCCGCCATCTGCTGCCGATTACCAAGCCATGCTGGCTGCGGCCAATGTACATCTGAATGCGGTAGAGCAGTACTGGGGCGAGGTTACGCCACCACTTCATCTGGTAGGTACCGCCGGCACCGTAACAACGCTGGCAGCAACCGAACTGGACCTCTGCCCCTACGATGCGGATACCATCAACAATCACTGGATGAGTCTGGCTGCCTTTGAAGCGCTGCGTGATCGACTACTGGCCATGGATCATGCCAAGCGACAAGCCATCCGCACCATTGAATCCGGTCGTGGCGATCTGATTATCGCTGGCCTTGCCATCATCGAGGCCATCCTTACCCGCTGGCACTATGACGGCATCTATATCGTTGATGCCGGCCTGCTCGAAGGCGCCTGGCTGGAGATCAGCCGCGCCTGAGAAACGGCTCCGCACATCAGGAAGAGGATTACTGCTTACGCTGTAAATCGAGTGGCGGTGACTGTACTATGAATACACAGCTGCCTATCGAATGACCTACCTTTGGCCCAGCAAATGCTTTGGCACCGATTATTCAACATTCAACGTCACTGCTGTCCGGTCAAAGAAATGACAGCATGAAAAAGGTCTGAATTCCCAAGGGATGTGGTAGATTTGTAGTTACCAAACAGC
>PFXI01000088.1:0-17104 GCA_002791575.1 Zetaproteobacteria bacterium CG_4_9_14_3_um_filter_54_145
GGCTTGAGATTTGCTGTTTGGTAACTACAAATCTACCACATCCCTTGGGAATTCAGACCTTTTTCATGCTGTCATTTCTTTGACCGGACAGCAGTGTAATCGATTATTAGAGTTACCAAAAGTAGAGCACATAGTAGTAAATGATAGTAAACAAAAATACTTGCACACTAAAATGTTCTATTTTGAATCTGGTGCTAAATTTACAGCAATAATTGGCTCAGCAAATCTCACAATTGGCGGGTTGGTTCAAAATGAAGAGCTATCAACAGAGATCACCGGCATTATTGGAAGCATAGAGCACTCAAGTATCTTTAAGTATTTGAAGCGGCTAAGTTGTTACCAGTAAAAAAGCCCTAACAAGGCGCTCAAGCAGGACTCGGCAAAAAGCGCCGAGCCTTTTAGGGAACCGTGCCTGGCATGAGTTATTGAGTTTTTTTGCGGGCACACTGGTCAATAATAAACACACCTACTGTTTGTCCCCTCAGGTCTGCCGTAGCACCTACACACCAGTGTAACTGACCGGTAATACATATCACATCAACTGAATGATTGGTGCATATGCTTGGCGAATGAAAAGACTATTATTCATTGCCATGATTTGTTTGCCGGCTGCAGCGCCTGCGGGAGAGCTTGAAACTGCGATGGCGTACAACAGCAGGGTCATTCAGATACAAAACGAAACAGATAATGCGGTGCGCTGGATCGATTTGCATGGTTACAATGACCGGGTTGCCTATCAGTTTATCCGTCGCTGTGGCTGGCTTATTGCCTATGGCGGCAGTGACTGGTGCCATCAATCGACCGCCCATAGAGCATTGATTGGCACGGCGTATCAGCAAGGATCATCAAGAACGGTCCGGCTGGTAAAACAATATACACGGCTCTGACAGTCGTTATCGACCGGCTTGGTTGCGACTGACTCTGGGTAGCAGCAGTGAGAGCGGAATCCCGAACAGTGCGATGACGGCACAGATATAGAATGCCGGTGAAAAGCCGTAGGCCTCAACCAGCAAACCGCAACCCATGATGCCGAGCGTATTGCCAAGGCCGAAACCTGCAGCGGAATACCAGCCCTGGGCAGCAGCATGACGCGTACCCGGGGAGAGGCGCTTGACCCAGACGATGGCCGCCACATGAAATGCGGCAAAGCTGGCGGCATGCAGCAGTTGCAGGGCAAACAACCAGACCGCATCCGTACTCAGACCGGTGCCCAGCCAGCGCAGGGCAGCAAGTGCCATACAGATGGCAAAAACATAAGCCGGGGCAGCCTGCTGCAAGGGTTTTGTCCATACCCACATCAGGACTATTTCGGCGACCACGCCAACCACCCAGAAAGCGCCGATCTGCCAGCCGCTATACCCTGCATCAGCCAGATAGAGGCTGAAAAAACCGTAATAGGCACCGTGCGAGAGCTGCATGACAAAGGCAATCAGCAGTAACAGCAGAAACAGCTTCGAAAAGGGGGGCTGTGCACCATGCCCTGCTACCTGATCCGGAGGCGAAGCTTGCAGATAGGGGAATCCGCGTGCGGCAAAAGCCGTGACCAGCAGCAGACCGGCCAGCGCCAGCGGAAAATTCAGCACGATACCATCACCGAGTAGCCAGATGCCTCCCGCCAGCGATGCGACAACGAACCCCAGCGAACCCCAGACGCGCAAGCGGCCGTAGTCGGCCAGTGCCGCCTCCGAAACGCTGACCGACAAGCCATCGGTCAGCGGCAGGATAACAGACCAGCATATACCGAAGAGCAGTGTGGCCAGTGCAATGGTGATCAGTTGCTGCGACAGACCCAGCAACAGTGCGCAGGTTGCCGCTATCACTGCTGCTGTAATCAGGAACCGGCGCACGAAAACAGCACTCTGCTGGTCCAGACGATGCCCGATCAGCGGCGGGGCTATGACCTTGGTGGCTGCCAACAGGCCGGTCATCACACCAATCATGACCGCCCCCAAGCCGATCTGTGCCAGATACATCGGAAAATAGGGCAGGATCAGCCCCATCGCGGCAAAATAGGCGGCATAAAACAGACGAATGTGATTCAGCGAAGCGGCGGTAACCATCCGGTGACGCTAGTGGCTCTCATTCGCCATTGCATCTGTACGCCTCCTGTTTCACATTACGTTGCCAATTAAATCGGAGGAGAGCCATGCACGGCGGCAACAGAAGAAGGCAGAGCAGCTGATGGAAGCATGGCTGCAAATCGTCATTCGCCAGCTGATACTCTACAGTCTGCCTGTACTGATATCGCTGACTTGCGTGGCGATGATCGAGGCGCGACTCACCGGGCGAGCAATGGCACACCCGTTTGCCGCCATTATCGGACGCGCGGTCTGGCTGCCGCTGCTGGCCTCGATTGCGTTTCATCGCGGCGTCATTATCACCATGAGCGGAAATATGACGCACGGTGTCAAAACTGCAGCGATTCGCATGGCTGCACATCTGATCCTCTGCGCGGCAGGCTTTCTGCTCTATCTCTGGAGCCTCTCCCATATGGCCCCGGTCGGCTTGCCGCCATTGCATCACTGGTGGGCCAAGGTACTGATGTTTTTCAACCTCTGTATGGTATGCATGCATCTGCTGCCGCTACCCGGTCAGCTGCTGGGCGAATGGCTGCTGCAGAGCCGTTACGGCACAATAGTCGCCCCCCTGTGCTGGCGATATGCCTGGTTTCTCATCACAGTGCTGGCGGCATCGCCACTGCTCGATCTGTTACCCGGTGCAGCACTGGTCTTTCCAATTTATGAATTGATCTCCAATACCGCCATGCACTGAGCCGGATAGCAGGTTTAAAACCTGTCATCTGGCCGGATAGTTGCTAATATCCGGCCATGATAAATTCAGGTTTTGATCGGGAATCCACCCTTGAGTTGTTAAAATTCAGCGATGACTTACCATCGTTACCGGATCGTTTTGTCAAAATTCAGCAAGTGATACAGAACCCTGATACCGGGGCTGAGGATCTGGCCAAGATTATCCGCTCCGATCAAGCCACCACGGCGATGATTCTGAAGTTTGCCAATTCCCCTGCCTATAACCCTACGCATACACCCATTGGCGAGCTTTCCAAGGCCATTGCGCGCCTCGGCTCCAAAGAGACGGTACATATCGCCACCGCCATGTCGCTGATGTACGGTATGATTCTGCCTACCGGCATGAGCAATATCCGCTGCTTCTGGTCCCACGCCTTCGGTGTGGCTCTGGTATGCGAAAAGATGGCCATGGCTTTTGATCCTTCCGAACTACAATGCAACCACGAACGCGCCTTTATGACCGGGCTGTTGCATGATATCGGTCGGGCCGCACTCGGCATGCGCGTCGACTTTTCATACTTCGAGAGGGAAAGCGGCCACCTGCACCAACAAGCGCTGGTCCAGTTTGAAGAAGGCTACTATGGCCTCAACCATGCCGAGGCGGGCATGCAGTTGTTACGCCTGTGGCTGTTTCCCGATGATATAGCCACAGCCGTCGCTGACCACCACAACCCGGATTGCACCCACTTCCTCGGGCGCATCTGCTATCTGGCCAATGCCTATTGCAATGCGCATCTGTCGGATAGAACAGGCTTTGATTCTGTTGCTGCAACGCTCGAAGAGGTCTTTGCCAGCCACCCGTTCGACCTCTCCACACTCGCAACCTGAAACAGGCTGCACACTGCCCCCTCAAGCTAGGCCAGACTCGCTGATGATGTCCCTGCATGGCCGGTTTGGGCAGCCGCTCAGGGTAAATGCGTGCGCAATGGTTCTGAAATGGCTGCATTGTGCTAAGATCGGCGCAGTAGCATAAGGACATCTGATGGCATTTTGGCATATATTGCAGGAGAAAAAGTTCGTACTGATGGCGTGGACACGTCAGCAGGACACGCTGTTCATGGTGCTGCTGGCCGTCGTCATCGGCGTTCTCTCCGGTTACGTGGCACTGCTGCTGCGTTTCGCCATCGAATGGGTCAGCCTGTTCTGGACAGGTGAGCGCACCTGGGAAGATGCCATGGCAACCATGCCCTGGTATATCTATCTGGTCGCGCCCACCATTACCGGTCTAATCGTCGGCTGGATTGCCGTGCGTTTTCTGCCCGGCGGCGAGTTACGCGGTGTATCCGGCGTATTGGCTGACATGGTGGAGCGCAGGGGCAGGGTACATCCGCGCCAGCTGGGAACGGAAACGGTTGGCTCGGCGCTTGCCATTGGCGGTGGCGCAAGTCTCGGCCGAGAAGGACCTACCGTAGCGCTCGGCGCACTGATCGCTTCTGAAATAGGCCAGCGCTTCGGCATGACCGAGCAACAGTTGCGCATCCTCATCGGCTGCGGCGCCGCAGCCGGTATTGCCGCCTCTTTCAACACACCTATTGCCGGCGCCCTGTTTGCACTGGAAGTGATCCTGGCCGACTATGCCATTGCCACATTCAGCCCAATCGTTATTGCCTCAGTGCTGGCCACTGTCATCGCCCGCTCCGAGATCGGCAACTTCCCTGCCTTTACCGTACCTGAATATCACCTGATCAGCGCCTGGGAGATTCCCGCCTACATCCTGATGGGGGCTATCTGCGGCCTGGTTGCCACGGTCTTTATCAAATCAATGGCGCCTACACGTACATTCCTGGCCCGCCTGCTGCCCGATCGGCGCATACGGCCGGCGGCCGTCGGCTTTGTGATCGGCCTGATGGGCTTGATGCTGCCCCAGGTTGTTTCCATCGGTTATGGCACGGTGGAAGCCATGATGCTGGAACATATTGAGCCGCAACTGATGGGCTATGTGGTGCCATTGGCACTGTTTCTGGCCGTCATTCTCATCGGCAAGCTGGTGGCGACGGTACTCTGTGCTGCCGGCGGCTTCCCCGGCGGCCTCTTCGGCCCGGCCCTGTTTATGGGCGCTACGGTAGGTGCGCTGTTCGGCGATGTGGCGCACGCCATCTCGCCCTCATACTCGGAAAGTTATGGCGCCTATGCGCTGGTCGCCTGCGGCGCGCTGACGGCGGCAGCCCTGCAGGCGCCGCTGACGGTGATGCTGATTGTATTCGAGATGACAGCCGACTATCACATTATGCTGCCACTGATGGCTGCCTGCAGTGTGGCAACACTCGTCACCCGCTCCTTCGGTCGTGCCTCGCTGTTTACCGAGGCGCTGGAAGAGCGCGGCATTGAGTCCGGCTGGAGCCGTGAGCAATCATGGATGCGCTCGGTTCCGATAAGCCGAATACCGTGGCGCTCGGTACCGCGCGTCTCCGGCCATGCCCGCCTCGGAGAGCTCAAGCAGGTCTATACCGGCTCCGGCAAGGGCTGTGTGCAGGTGGTCGACGATGAAGGCTTGATGATCGGCATTGTCACCTTTTCCGATCTGCAGAACTGGTTGATTGATGTGGCACTGGATGAGGTGGTGGTTGCAGCGGAAGTGGCCAACCGCAATGTGGAAGTGATCAGCGAGAATGACAGCCTGCTGGATGCCATCACCATACTGGATCGGGAATCATTTGAGCAGATGCCGGTGGTCGCTGCGGATAACCCGCGCAAGGTGCTCGGCATGCTCTCGCGCAATGCCATCTTTTCCACCTATCACAAACTGATCGTTAAACACGGGGAGGGCGAGCGTGGCTGATCTGAACAGTGCCCAGCAGGCAGCAGCAGAGGCCGGTAACGGGCCGCAACTGATACTCGCGGGTGCCGGCTCCGGCAAAACACGCACCATTGTCCACCGTATAGGCCATCTGATATCGCACCGCGGTATAGCACCGCATCGCATCCTGGCCGTGACCTTCACCAACAAGGCGGCGGCCGAGCTGAAAGCTCGCCTGAGCCAGCTGATCGGCGACGATGGCGGCGGCGTTGTTTCAGGCACATTCCATGCCATTTCACTGCGTCTGCTGCGTCGTTATGCCGAAGCGCTGGGCTATCCTCGTTCGTTTCAGGTCATTGATGCCGATGATCAGAAAGCACTGGTAAAGCGCATCCTCAAGCAGGCAAATATCGCTTCCGACCGCCTCCACCCCTCCTATCTGCGGGGCTGGATCGAGCACTGCAAACATGCCGGCCAGACAGCTGAGCAGGCACCGGCATGCGACTGGAACGGTGTGGATCTGCGCGGCCTCTACCACACCTACCAGCAGCAGCTGCGAGAACATGAGCGCATGGATTTTTCCGATCTGATTCTCAATTGCGTCGTGCTGATGCGCGAACATGCCGGCATAGCCGAGGCACTGCAGCGCAGCTTTGATCATGTGCTGGTCGATGAGTATCAGGATACCAATCCGGTACAGCATGAGTGGCTGACACTGCTCTGTACGGGCCATCGCAACCTGACGGTTGTCGGTGATGATGATCAGAGTATCTACGGCTGGCGCGGTGCGGATATCCGCCATATTCTGGAATTCGAGCGCATCTGGTCGGGTGCAGGTACCCACCGGCTCGAGGAGAACTACCGCTCCACCGCAGCGATACTGGATCTGGCCAATGCCGTGATCTGTAAAAATGAGGATCGCCACGACAAATGCTTGCGCCCCACGCAGGAGCAGGGGGTGCCGCCGCAGTGGAAGGTCTGCAATGATGAATATGATGAGGCCCGAAAAATCGCCGTGCAGCTGAACGCGTGGTGCGATATGGGCTACGCATGGCAGGAGATGGCCATACTCTATCGCTCCAATCGCCAGTCGCTGGCTCTGGAGCAGATTCTGCGCGAGAGCTCACTGCCCTATCGCATCGTCGGCGGCGTCGGTTTCTTTGAACGGCTGGAGATCAAGGATGCGCTGGCTTACTGGGCTCTGTTAAACCGCTGCGGCGATGGTTTGCAACTGCTGCGTATATGCAACCGGCCGAAGCGCGGCATCGGCACCAAGGGACAGGAGCAGCTGGCGGCACTGTTAAGCGCCTCGGGCCTGCGCGCACATGAATGGCTGGATGTCGTTGCTGACGGCAAAGCCGGTGGTGCGGCTGGCAAGCTGGTTCCGATCGCCAGACTGATTGTCTCGTTGCGCGATGAGATCGGTAACATGCCCGATCGCGGGCTGATGGAACTACTGGAGCGCAGCGGATATCTGCAGAGCCTGCAGGCCATGGGCGAGATTGAAGCCGCCGGCCGCATCGACAACCTCCACACCCTGCAGCGCTATATTGAACTGACCATGGAGCAGGAGCTGACACCTGTTGAGTTTATGGATCGGGCGGCGCTGTTACAGAGTGGTGAAGAAGATAGTCGCGATAACGAGAACACCGTCACCTTGATGAGTCTGCACCGGGCCAAGGGACTGGAGTTTGATTGCGTGATACTGCCCGGCGTTGAAGAGGGACTGTTGCCGCACCAGCGCTCGCTGGATGATGGCGAAGCCGGTATCGCCGAGGAGCGGCGACTGCTCTATGTCGGCATCACCCGTGCCCGCCGCCAGCTGCTGCTGACCACGGCGCGCCTGCGCAGACTGTTCGGGGAGACGCACTACCCGCTGCCCAGCCGTTTTATCAAGGATATGTCACCGGCGATACTGCAACATGATATGCCTACCCCGCAGCCCATGCAGGATGAGAGTGAAGCAGGCATGGGTATTGGCAGCAGTGTCTGTCACCCGAGTTTCGGTGAAGGGGTGATCACGGACTTTGAAGGCGCTGGCGATGCCATACGAGTGACCGTACAGTTCAGAAAAGCCGGCATCAAACGTCTGATGCTGAAATACGCAGCCCTGCAGGCTGTTTAGGGAGATGTGCATGCATTGCTGCCAGCGAGAAATCAGCACCTTCCTGATGAGGAGTCATCCATGAGCGCAACTATTTACTATAATCCCCGCTGTTCGAAATGCAGGCAGACATTGTCTCTGCTGCAGGAGAGGGGAATTGAAGCAGATATCGTTGAATATCTGCAGACGCCGCCGACATCAGCAGAGCTTGATCGCATCCTGAATCTGCTCGGCATGGAGCCGGAAGCATTGATACGCAAGGGCGAGGCCGAATACCGTGAGCACTTCAGCGGCCGCGAGCTGTCGCGCGCGGAGACCATTGCTCTGATGGTGCAGTATCCGCAAGTCATTGAGCGGCCGATCGTCGTTATCGGCGACAAGGCCGTTGTAGGTCGTCCGCCTGAGAACGTGCTGAACATACTGTAGTACTGCTTCAACTGGCTATATCATGCCGGCTATGCATAGCTGAACAGATCATCGAGTACTATCAAGAGTTGACCGTATAATTTAAACGAGAGGGCACATGAAAAAATTTATAATGATCACAATAATTACTGCTCTGTTATCGGGATGCTCGGTTGGCATGGCTATGTCCGGCAAAGCCTTGCCTGACTTAGGTGTCGTTAAGCAACAGGCTTCGCGAGGGGAAGTGGAGCTGCAATTGGGCAAGCCTATTGCTACTACAACTCTGGATAGCGGCCATATTGTAAACGTTTATGAGTATGATATTGATAATGAACCGAGCGCAGGCAGGGCATTTGTGCACGGAGCGCTGGATGTGGTGACGATTGGGATCTGGGAGGTCATTGGCACACCAATTGAGTACTTCCAGGGCGAAAAGAGGCAAGTACAGGTCGAATATGACAGTCAGGATATGGTAGTTAAAATGGAAGTTCTGAGCCCTGATGAAGGTGAAAAAGCTGTAAGTAAAAAGAAGCCGGCATAATATCAATCCACTGAAACCGGAGACGCTGGCGTCGTCTCAGTGATCGGCCACACAGGAAACCTGCGCTTAAAACAAAACAGCCCGGCCGTTCCTTAAGAACGGCCGGGCTGTTTGTTGTTACAGTATGTGATCAGGCTACGCCGATACCTTCACGCCAGGCCAGAACCAGACGGAACATATCATTGTCGAGATCCACACTCAGGTCGCGTTTGATCTCTGACAGAGAGGCATACGGATCGGCATCATCCAGCTCGGCCATGATCGTATCGAAATCCTTGCCGATCAATGCAGGCACATCGATGTACTGACCGGCCCGGATAATGGCGACAAAATGTTTCAGGATCGTGGCTTCACTGACACCCTGCTCGGCAGCGATTTCCGACAGAGTCAGCCCCTCCTTGCGCAGTTGCGCCAGCGTATAGGTCTGGGTTTCGTTCAAACCCGGACCTTTGGCGATCAGCATCGGAATTTCCTTGCCGTCATTTTTGGTTGTCTTGCCGTCGGTGGTCTCCACATGCTTGCTGATAGCTTCAATAAAAGCCTCACCAAAAGCTTCCAGTTTGTGCTCTCCGACACCGGAGATGCCGCGCAGCTCCTGATCACTAACCGGTTTGCGCTGAGCCATTTCGGTCAGGCTCACATCACTGAATACAACATGTGGCGGCAGATCCTCACGCTCGGCAATCTCTTCACGCAGAGCCACCAGCTTTTTAAACAGCGGCTCATCACGCGTGGCGCCCAGACGCTTCAGGTGACGGCGGAAACCCGGCTGATACTTGGCCAGCATAATAGGCTCACCAGTCAGACCAATCCTCTCCGCCTTTTTGGTCGGCAACATGGCAGCACGGCGCGATACGTCCTGAACAAAATAGCCATGATGCACGAGCTGGCGTAAAATAGATGTCCATTCATCGGCATTCAGATCATCGCCGGCACCATGCGTTTTCAACTTGTCATGTTTATTTTCACGGATACGGGCGTTGACCGAACCGCGCAGCACATCGACAATATAGCCCATGCCGTAATCGCCCTTAACCTCACGCACGCATTGCAGTGCCACTTCGGCGAATTCGGTTGCATCATAAGTAGCAGGCGGATCCAGGCAGATATCGCAGTTGCCACATGGCTGATCGAGCGCCTCGCCGAAGTAACCGAGCAGTACGCGGCGGCGACAGGTCAGAGCTTCGGAAAAGGCCACCATACTGTTGAGTTTATGTACTTCCACACGGCGCTGATCGATATTTTCTACATTTTCAATCAGACGACGCACCAGATTCACATCACCCGAGCCGTATAGCATCAGCGCTTCAGACTCCAGCCCGTCACGGCCGGCGCGCCCCGTCTCCTGATAATAGGACTCAATACTCTTGGGCAGATCGTGATGAATAACAAAACGCACATTCGGCTTGTCCACACCCATACCAAAGGCGATGGTGGCCACAATCACCTTCACACGATCGCGCAGGAAATCATCCTGCACCCGTTCGCGTGAACGGCCGGGAATACCGGCATGATAAGCGGCGGCACGAATGCCATGGCGCTGCAGGTTAACAGCCAGATCCTCCACCCGCTTTCTCGACAGGCAGTAGATCACGCCGGAAGCATTGGGCCAGCCATCGAGAAACTGCAGGATCTGTGTCAGTGGCTGGCGCTTTTCCGCAACCAGATAACGAATGTTGGGACGGTCAAAACTGGCAACAAAGCGCTTGGCTTTGGCGAGCTGCAAGCGGTCACTGATATCCTCGCGCGTGTGCTCATCGGCAGTAGCCGTAAGCGCCAGCATCGGTACATCCGGAAAAATCTCACGCAATTCGCCGAGTCGCACATACTCCGGCCGGAAATCATGACCCCACTGTGATACGCAATGCGCCTCATCAATGGCGAACATGGACAATTTCAATTTTTCGAGCTTGGCCAGAAAACTCTTGGACAACAGCCGTTCCGGCGCGACATAGAGCAGATCCAGCTGACCGGCCTCAAAACGCTCCAGCACATCCTTGGCTTCAGCAGCTTTCAGCGAAGAGTTATAGTAGGCGGCCTTCACACCGCAGGCGGTCAGCGCATCGACCTGATCTTTCATCAGCGAAATCAGCGGCGACACCACGATCCCTGTCCCTTCGCGGATAATCGCGGGAATCTGGTAACAGATCGATTTACCACCGCCGGTGGGCATCAACACGAAGGCATCCTTGCCATCGAGCAGGTTGCAGACAATCTCTTCCTGCATCGGCCGGAATACATCGTAACCGAAGACATCCTTCAGTACTTTCCTGGCCTGTTCTTTCATCTTCTTTGTTGCCATGTCCATCCTCTCGCAGCGGCATCAAGCCAATGCAGTCACCTCCGGCAGGCTCCTCAGCCTTCCAGATATGATCTCATTATGTGTTAGAAATTCGGCTTACCGAGGGCGCTTGTACGTCTGTGGGGGGCCGTTCAAGGATTATTTCATCACATCCGGGTTCATACCGCAAGCTTTTTCACACCTGGCCTGTTCTCCGCCCTGTTGTATGGCCGTAAGCGAAAAAATTCACCCGCCTGCGTTTACACCCCTGAGTTGCAGGGAAAGCAGCATGGCCACGAGCACAAACAGCGCTGAAGTATAGAGGCAGCCGCTCATGCCCCAGCTCTGATAGAGCAGCCCGGACAGCACGGTACCGGTAAGCCTGCCGCCTGCATTGGCCATATAATAGAAGCCGACATTCATCGATACGCTGTCATGCCCGGACCACGACAGGATCAAGTAGGAGTGGGTTGCGGAATTCACCGCAAATACAATACCAAACAGGGTCAGGCCTACCATCAATACGGCGCCTGCATCCCAACCCTGATCTAAAGCCATCGCCATACAGGCTGGCAACAGCGCCAGCACACCCGCCCAGATCGCCAGTGTCCCGCCACCCGGCTCTGCACCGGAGAAGAGCTTGAGCAGTTTTGGCGCCATAGCCTGAACAGCACCATAGCCAATCACCCACAGGGCCAGAAATGCGCCCACTTCGGTGAATGTCCAGCCCAGTACGGACTGCAGAAACAGCGGCAGCGCGACAACAAACCAGATATCGCGCGCACCGAACAGAAAGAAGCGGGCTCCCGACAACCAGTTAATCTGAGGCGTCTTTGAAAACAACTGTGCGAACGGCGCCTTTGTTTTCCCCAACCCCACAGGTAGCAGCGTCCAGGTTACGACAAGCGCCAGCAACAGCATGGCAGAGAGGGCAAACAGTGCGCCTCTGAACTCAAGCCAGCTGAGCAGCGCAGCGCCAATAAAAAATCCGGCACCTTTGAGGGCATTTTTAGAACCGGTAAGCAGTGCAACCCAGCGGAACAGTCTCGCATCTGACTGCTGCGGCAGAAACAGCTTCACGCCTGCTTTTGCACTCATCTTGTTCAGGTCTTTGGCAATGCCGGAAAGCGCCTGTGCCGCCATCACATATGCCACTGTTAGCCACGCATCCGGCACAGTCAGCATCAACAGGGCACCAATCTGCATGACCATGCCGATATGCATGCATCGATTCAGGCCGATACGCGCGCCCAACCAGCCCCCAACGAGGTTGGTGACAATGCCAAAAAACTCATAAAACAGAAACAACATGGCTATTTGCAGCGGCGAATAACCTAGCCCATGAAAGTAGAGCACCACCAGCATGCGGATCGCACCATCGGTGATGGTAAAGGCCCAGTATCCGCCGGTAACGGTCAGGTAATGGCGAAAGCCCTGCTCCACTAGACTGCGCCCGCCATCAGAGGGACCTTGCCACCTTGCGTGTCAGATCCATCATCCTGTTCACATAACCCCATTCATTATCATACCAGGCCAGTACCTTCACCTGCGTCTCATCAATCACCATCGTACTAAGCGCATCAATCACGCCCGAGCGCGGATCATTGGTATAATCCACCGACACCAGTGGCCGCTCTTCAAAACCGAGGATACCCTTGAGCCTGCCTTCAGCAGCCTTGTGAAACAGTGCATTCACCTCTTCGGCATCGGTGCCGCGTTCGGCTTCAAAGACAAAATCCACCAAGGATGCATTGAGCAGCGGTACGCGCACCGCCAGGCCGTTCAGTTTCCCTTCAAGCTCGGGGAATATATCGGTGATCGCACGGGCAGAGCCGGTACTGGTCGGGATAAGCGACTGACCGCAGGCGCGCGCCCGGCGCAGGTCCTTGTGCCCCTTGTCGATCAGGGTCTGGGTATTGGTCATATCGTGGATCGTGGTCATGCAGCCATGTTTGATACCGATATGTTCGTGCATCACCTTGACCACCGGAGCCAGGCAGTTGGTTGTGCATGATGCCGCTGTCAGCAGATGATGTTTTTTGGCATCGTAGAGATGATCGTTGATGCCAAAGACGATATTCAACGCCCCGGCTACCGGTGCCGCCACAATCACCTTTTTCACACCCTGCTCAAAATAGGCGGCCAGCTGTTCGGGCTGGCGGAATGCACCGGTGGCTTCAATGACAATATCACAGCCGGACCAGTCCGAATCGGCAATCGCGCTGTTGGAGGAGTAGGCGATCTCTTCATCGTCGATACGTATCGTGCTGCCAATCGCTGTACAATCGTAAGGCCAGATGCCGTGCACCGAATCGAACTCCAGCAGATGTGCCGAGCCTGCAGCATCGCAGGCGATTTCGTTAATCTGCACAAAATCAAAACTGTTTTTTCCCCAGCCGGCTCTCAGACCCAGCCGACCCATACGGCCGAAACCGTTGATTCCTACACGCGCAACCATCTGCCTCTCCCTATCTGTCCACCGCTGCGATCCAGATACGCATGCGGTTGGTGATCTCGTTACATACGCGGCGGAATGCTTTCAGCTGCAGCTGATCACCCGCCACGGCCGCCGGGTCATCAAAGCTCCAGTGGATACGGCGATGATCACCGGGAAAGCCCGGGCAGTGATCGTTGGCCCGGTCACAAACGGTAATAATGTAATCAAACTGTTGTTCAATAAAGCGCTCTAACCCCTTACTTTCAGCTGCACTGGCATCAATGTTCAGCTCAGCCAACACCTTAACCGTTAGCGGATGCACGCCCTGCGGATCGGTGCCTGCGCTGAATACTTCAAAATGATCGCCGGCCAAATGCCGTAGAATATGTTCGGCCATCTGTGAACGGGCCGAATTGCCCGTACACAGAAACAGTACCCTGATTGTCATCATAGACCTCCTGCCGGACTCAACCGGAATCGCTTGATGTATCCTGTTATGCGGATATGTCACCATCATGACACTGTCACTCACCTTTGCGCACCACTCCCTGCTCATACCAGCTCTTGCTGCGGTTCACGATGGCGACCACCGACAGCATCACCGGCACCTCGACCAGCACACCGACGACGGTGGCAAGGGCGGCCCCAGACTCGAAACCGAACAGGGCAATGGCTGCAGCTACTGCCAGTTCGAAAAAATTGGAAGCGCCAATCAGGGCCGAGGGGCCTGCCACGGCGTGTGCTACACCCAGCTTGCGGTTCAGCCAGTAGGCCAGCATGGCGTTAAAATAGACTTGTATGGTGATCGGTATGGCCAGTAACAGGATAAGCAGTGGCTGGGTCAGGATCTGTTTACCCTGAAAACCGAAGAGCAGTATCACGGTGAGCAGCAGCGCACCCATAGAGAGAGGATCCAACATCTGCAGCACTTCATCCAGCTTGCCTCTGGCCAGCAGCAATCTGCGGCCAATATAGGCCAGCACGACCGGGATCACGATATAGAGCAGTACGGAGAGAAACAGCGTATCCCACGGCACGATGATCGATGCCACACCGAGCAGCAGCCCGACAATCGGAGCAAAGGCGAAGACCATGATCACATCATTCAGTGCCACCTGGCTCAAGGTAAACTGCGGGTGCCCGTCCACCAGCCGCGACCAGACAAACACCATCGCCGTGCACGGTGCGGCAGCCAGCAGGATAAGGCCTGCAATATAGGAGTCGAGCTGAGCCGGATCGAGCCAATCGGCGAAGAGGACGCGCAGAAACAGATAGCCAAGCAGCGCCATCGAGAAGGGTTTTACCAACCAGTTGATCGCCAGTGTCACGCCGACGCCGCGCCGGTGATCCCACACTTCGTGCAGTGCTGAATAATCGATTTTCAACAGCATCGGCAGAATCATCGCCCAGATCAGGATGGCTACCGGCAGGTTGATATGCGCCACTTCCATGCCACCCAGCGTATAAAACAGACCGGGCATCACATTGCCCAGTGCGATGCCGGCAACAATAGATAACAGTACCCACAGGGTAAGAAAGCGGGCGAATAGTCCCATGACAGGCTTGGTTTCAGACATGAAGGCCTCCGGAAGAGGCTATTATATCCGACTATACGGATATGTATATTATATAAGTCTGCGGAACACTACCAATGCTTGCCTGGAGAGGGCTGAGCAACATACATTCAGCATGGCGGGGGTGCAGTCATTCAGGCCATAGGCTGAGTTAATCGTCCTCGAATCAAGGTTCGACACCATCAACTACCCGAACGGTTTGATAGATCAACAGTACCGAATACGCGCAGCCAGGCTTAAAGCCTTGTCCAGATTTTCTGCTATGCCATTCCAGCGATCTTCAAACTGATCCCAATAGCGAGGCTTTGGAACAAGGCAACGCTGCAAAGATTTTCGTTTGTGATTGTTCTGCCCTGCCAAGCAAATAGCCGAATGCCTCCAGCGGGTACACATGCCACGCATGCTTCCCCAATTTCACACGGGCCTCCCTTGAAACAATCAAAGAAGGAGCAACCGCACTGGGGCGTTCGAAAGGCTATTTCATCCTAGGGTTACAAATCATTCTTTCTTATTTTCCAATCGCAAGACAGCTGCGTTGTCTGAACTGACAATACTTTTGCCTGTCCGGGCTTCAATTTCCTTTCTTGCCGTACCCGCCACATGACCGCCTTGCCTAGCAATGGTTTCATTTTCGGCAAAGGATTCCGGCTTTGCCTCTTTGGATATTTCCGTGGTGGATGCTTCGGCCAGCATATTCAGCACCAGCTCCAGGTTGGTCATGTTATCCCTGAGATTTTGCTTTTTGAGCCCTTTGAATTTTTTGTATTCTTTCACACTTTTGTCTGCCCATGCTTTGGTGATTTCATCGGTCAGGATGGCATATTCCAGCCCCTCCTGAACGCCCCGATCCTGCCATTCATCGGTCAACTCTTTTCTGACCTCGATGCTTTTCAGTCGCTGATTCACCCACTCGCGGGAATAGCCTTTTTTCAGATAAGTCTGCATGGCGCGATCAAATGTCAGTTCCGGGTCTTCGGTTTCTTCGATGCGCTCATAACCAACTTTTGCCAACCATACTTTGAAAGGCTCGGCCTTGGGGGATGGAACAGATTGAATCAGGCGCAGGAGTTGCTCCGTATCGGCCACATCCGTCTTTCGCATTTTGTTATCAGCTGCCAGCATTTTCAAAGCGTGACAATTTGTCACGCTTTCATTGCCTTCTTTTTTTAGTCTCTCTTTAAGTTTTCGCCAATAAGCCTGTGGATTAACGCTATCGGTTAAGATAGCAACGACATCCACAACAGAGAAATACCAAATTTCCTGCTCTTCATCCCAATAGCGGCGGACCTGTTTTTGATGAAACAGAATGATGGAGTCTTCTTTTTTCATAGTTTCACCTCCAAAGTATCAATCCTCAGCCACCCTGAAAAATGCGTGAAGCAAGATCCGGTGCCGCCCATCTATTCACCCATTTTCCCCATCATCCAAAATCATGTAACTTCCACCTTCATCCTTTCCAACAAACAAGCCAAGCTTGAGAAGGACTGGTTCGACTACCTTGGTCAAAATCATTACAGCAACGTTTCTAGCTTTTTCCATTTCACTGGTAGTAGCTTGATATCCTTGGTGAGTGACCCGACTTCTGATGTTATAGACATCACTCGCTTCTTCTAATATCGGTTTCCCATCTATACCTTTGAGATCAGATAGTTCGATTTCAGCAGCATGGTGACACAGAGAAGTTAACAGCTTCTTATAACGACTGAACCCTGATTGCCCTACTGATGAGCGAACAATCAGCTCTGCAACATTTTCATTGTGAATCATTCCAAATAAAACCGGCTTCAACAGTACCGATCTCAGATATTGTTCAATAGAAGAAGTGTACATGACTAATGCACAGCGAGGAGATAACTGCTGGAGATCGGAAGCATGGAAAAAACATTCTATGGGTGCCTGGATCAACTCTGGATGCTTAAGAAAATATGAGCGCATCCGTTCTTCAATAAATTCGTCAATCGCTAGTTCTTTATGCTCTGGGTATAGGTCCTTACTTATGCTGTCATAGAAAGCATCCATTGCAGATTCTTGTTCAGCTTCATACATATCCATGCTCATATTGATTCCTTGCTGACTGCCCCACTAATTCTAATCTAGAAGCAATAATGTTTTGAATAGAATTCAACCATTCAACCATTCAACCATTCAACCATTCAACCATTCAACCATTCAACCATTCAACCATTCAACCATTCAACCATTCAACCATTCAACC
>PFXI01000088.1:17113-64278 GCA_002791575.1 Zetaproteobacteria bacterium CG_4_9_14_3_um_filter_54_145
ACTTCTTCTCTCACAATTTTTCTGTTGAAGTGCCAAATGCAGATGATAGATACAAAAGCCTATCTCGCTCATCTGCCAAAGAACCTTCGGGGAGAGTTTTTAACAATGAATATTTTTCTACTAACGGTTTGAACTTCTCTCCCCAGGGAGAAATGCAATTGTAGCAGAGTAAGACCAATTCACTGGACGAAAGCTGTGCTCGAATGATATTGGTGTAGTCTCGCTTCCTCTCAATTGAGGACTGATCAACCATCTTGATGATTGTGTAAAGGTTTCGAAAATAGTGACCTAGTAGGTGCTGATACTCTTCATAAAACCCTTTATAGGTCTGATGAAGAATAGCTACATCATAAGGTTCTTTTAATATTATATCTCGAATCCATCCCACGAGTATTTGATTTAAGGTAAATATGCACCGTCTACCTGTATGAATGTCGGCACTGCCGCCATGCCTAGCCATCATAAATTGGTCTTTTATTTCCAACTGATCAACAATCTCATTATGCAGAGAAAGCATTTGAAAGAATGTGTTTTCAAACCTTTGCTGCTGCATTGTCTTATTTTGCTCTTCGAGTTGCCGTTTCTGATCTATGAGAACTTCACGGGTCTGCTCCAACTCTTTACGCTGAAGCTCCAGCTCTTTACTTTGGAGTATCACAGCATAGATAACACCCGCGAATGCCAACCCAGAGAAAAGAGCGTTGACTGAACCAAACTGATCGCCAAAAGTTCCCGGCCCATCTGTCCCACTCATTATTCCAGGCAACAAAATCCCAACAATCCCCCACAACAGAAATACAACAACAATACCAACCAGCACATGCCACATTTTCATTCAGTAGCCCTCTCCTGATTCAGCTTGAAGAGCCGTGCGAGGATTTCTTCGTAGGGTATATCGGGGGTGTAATCGGCCCAGCCATCGCCACCGCCGGTTTTCTTCGCCCCGCGTTCAAAACAGAATCGCTCGCCGGTCGGGTCGGCTACATGTGGCGGGGCCTCGCCGAGCAGTGAGCAGATATCGTTGAAATGCGACTGAGCGGCAGAGCGCTCTTTCAACCCTGAATGACGCCAGCGTTCAATGAACTCTTTCGGCGTCACCTGTTATTTTTACGCTTGATATGCACACGCCCTCCAACCCTTGCCAAACTATAGACCAAACGCGGGCAGAGGCAAAATCAGCGCCTCCTTACTGGCAACCTGAAAGTATCGCAGTGAGCCGTTCGATATCGGCGAGCAGGGTCGGGGCGGTCTGTCCGGCAATCAGCGCGGCAAGGGGGGCGGCCAGATCACTGCACTGCCGGTAATACATCCATTTGCCATCACGCCGGGCCTGCACAAGACCTGCTCGACGCAGCTGGCCCAACTGGCGCGAAACCGTACTCTGCGGCAGCTCCAGCGCCGCGGTCAGATGACAAACGCACAACTCATCATGCGCCGAAATCAGTGCAAACAGGCGCAAACGTACCGGATCACCCAGCGCTTTGAACATCTCTACAATCACACCTGCTTCACGCATAGCTAAACTCCGCAGACCACTGCTTTGATATTGACGAATTCCAGCATGCCGTAAGTCGCCAGCTCACGGCCATAACCACTCTCCTTGACGCCGCCAAAGGGCAGGCGCGGATCGGAGCGGACAAAATCATTGATCGCCACATTGCCGGCCTGCAGACGGCCGGCGATCGCGAGTGCCTTGTCTATATCCCTACTGAATACCGCTGCCCCCAGCCCCAGACGTGAATCATTGGCCAGGCGCACAGCCTCTTCATCATCCGCTGCACGTATCAATGCCGCGACCGGCCCGAACAACTCATCATCAAAAGCGGGCATGCCGGGCGCAACCTGCTCCAGCAGCGTCGGCGGATAATAAAAGCCTGCCCCTGCCGGTATCGTGCCGCCAAGCGTGCAGCTGGCACCGGCGGCAATACTCTGCTGCACCTGTCTATGCAGCGTTTCACGCAGATCGGCCCGCGCCATCGGCCCCAGATCGGTATCCGCCTGCATCGGGTCGCCGCTGTTGAGTACGGCCAAACGTGACAGAACAGCCTCCCGAAACGCATCATAGAGGGCGTCTACCACTATCCAGCGCTTGGCTGCAACACAGGTCTGGCCCGTATTATTAAAGCGGCCGGCCACACAGCGATCAACCGCCAGCGCCAGATCGGCATCGGCAAGTACCAGATAGGGATCGGAGCCGCCCAGCTCCAGCACACACTTTTTCAGATATTTACCAGCTTGGGCCGCCACAGCCTTGCCTGCCCGGCGACTGCCTGTCAGCGATACGCCGGCGATACGCGGATCGGCAATCACCGCGGCTGTCTGCGCATTATCACAATAGATATTTTCTATAACCGGAATCCCTGCCTGATGAAAAAGCTCCACCAACGCGGCCGCACTGGCCAGCACATTCGGTGCAGGTTTGATCAGTACCGCATTACCGGCCAGCAGCGTCGGCACAGCCAGTCGCACAACCTGCCAGTAGGGAAAGTTCCACGGCATAACAGCAAGCACGCAGCCGAGTGGATCAAAGCGCAACTGTGCCTGCCGCCCGTCCATCGCCACCTGCTGACTGTGCAGCGCAGCCGGCCCCGTTTCAGCCGTATAGCGGCAGAGGCTGGCACATTTGCGCACTTCGGCTCGAGCCTGGCGAATCGGTTTACCCATCTCCAGCACCATGGAAGAGGCCAATCTTTCTCTATGCGTATCGAGAGCATCGGCCAGCCGCAGCAGGCAGGCGGCACGATGCGACACGTTCTGGCTCGCCCATGTCATTTGGCCGTCACTGAGGCTGGAGAGTTTACGTTCAATAGCAGCAGCATCATCCTGCGCATACGATGCAATCACCTGACCGTTGACCGGATTGATGGATGTAAAACGGGTTTCAGTCACGCGTGTTCCTCGTATTGCCATGTATTTGTTGGCTGCTCTGTCAGTAATTGTTCCAGCGCCGCTCTCTGTGGCAGTGCCGGCCTCGCACCCAGCCGGGTACAGGTAAGTGCGCCTGCGGCCGAGGCATAACGCAACAGATCCGGCCAAACCATAGCCCGCACCAGCCCCAGCGCAAAGGCACCATGAAAGGCATCGCCTGCGCCGGTGGAATCCACGGCCTCAATACGAAATGGCGGCAGCCGCCCCTGCTCGCCCCCGGCAGCCCATAACAACCCCGCCGCACCCTGCGTAATCACCACATGGGAACATAGGCCGGAAAGCTGCCTGAGCGCCTGCTGCATATCATCCGTCGCACAGTACTGACTGGCGAAGCGGGCGGATGCCACCAGATAATCCACCTGCCCGGCCAGCAGCGCCGTCCCCTTATGCAGGGAGCCGGCATCGAGTACCGTTTGACTACCATGATTTTTAGCCTGCTGACAGATCGCTTGCGACAGCTGCGGCTCATGGCCATCAAACAGTATGACCTGAGCTTTTGGCAGCGGATCCACGGCGTCGGCAGAAAGCTGGCGTGTATCGCCCTTGTAGTTCACCACCGAACGCAGGCCGTCCGGCTTGGCCAGTATCTGAGATACCGGTGTGGGGTGGCAGCCACGCTGCACGGCCGAGATATCCACCCCGGCATCGAGCAACTCACGCAGATGCGCTTCGCCGAACAGATCGCGTCCCAGATAACCGCAAAATGCAGCCCTGCCACCCAGACGCGCTACGCAGACCGCGGCGTTGGCCGCCGGCCCGCCGCCACAGAGCTGCATGGCATCCGCCAGCAGTTTCTCATCGGCCAGCGGTTGATGAGCGACCGCCATGACAATATCCCACGATGCATGGCCGACACAGAGTACGTCACTCATCGGCTGTTCCCCGCAAAACGGCTGTGCCGACAAATGCGCGACCATGTCCGGGTTGCTGCTGCCACTGCCGGAATAACTCCGTAAGCAGCAAATATGCCTGCCTGTAGACAGGACAGGCCTTGCGCTCGCGCGGGCCGGCCACATTAAGCACCGCCACGCGTCGCACCGACAACCACTGCAGCAGCTCCTGCAATGATGCATCGCCGGCCTCATGCAGACGCCAGACAAAACAGGGTTTGGACAGCGCCTGGCAACAGGAGAGGGTCAAAGCAGTGCCGCCGCCCGGCTCACCATGGCAGAGGATCAGCGTCGCATCGCTGTCACGAACATTCCATTTTGTGCGTGTCTGATATGCCTTACCCCGTGTCTCTGTCAGCGGATAATGCGCCGGAATCACCCCGTCCAGCGCCCGCCGCCCGCGCGGACACCAGCCGCCGACAGGTATTGCCAGTGACATCGCGGCATCCAGAGCCGCCCGATCCACGCCGGTCTGACCACCACTGACGATTTTTTTCACTCGACGCGCAGATTACTCAGAGCCAGTGCACCGGGCTGGTGCAGGGTAAGCCCCAGCCAGCCGGCGCATTCCCGCAGCAAGGCAGGCGAGAGCGCTGCCGCATTACCCATCAACAGGGAGCTTTGCCATACGCCGGGAAACAACGCATCGGCTTTGCCGATAAGCTTGCTCAGTATGATCTCACCCAGCCCCTGCGGCGGCCGGATCCAGTGGCGTCCGTAATCATCACCTAGCGCTGCCAGGCGTGCAGCGGCGTTTACTGCCGCATCAAAGTCGCCCAGATGATCCACCAGCCCCAGCCGCTGGGCATCCAGCCCGCTCCAGACCCGCCCTTCAGCGATCTCCTTCACCCGGCTCTCTTCGAGCTTGCGACCGGTAGCAACAATATGCACAAAACGCTGATATACATCGGATATGGTCAATTGCATCACCGCTGCCAGCTCCGGCGGCATCGCCCGGTCCACACGCATGCCACCGGCAATACTTGTCGTACCCAGCCCGTCGCTATGCACGCCCAGCTCTTCCAGCCCCTGTTGCAGATTCAGCATCACACCGAAGGCGCCGATCGAGCCGGTGATCGTGGTTGCTGAAGCCCAGATCTCATCAGCCGGTGCTGCCAGCCAGTAGCCGCCGGAAGCGGCCACACCAGCCATCGAGACCACCACGGGCTTGCCCGCTTTCTGCAGGCGCATGATGGCGGTACGGATCGTCTCCGACGCCTGAGCGCTGCCACCCGGACTGTCGACACGCAGCACGACCGCCTTGATGGCATCATCTTTCTGCGCCCGTGCCAGCATCTCCAGCATGGACTCGCTGCCGACACTACCTGCCGGCTGCTGACCGTCGAGAATCATACCGCTGGCGGTAATAATCCCCACCTGACTGTCATGCCCGTCATCGTTTTCGCTCACGGCGGCATGCAGATAATCACGGAAGGCAATCGCCGGATATTCGCCCTGCTCAATATCCATGGCGCCGGCAATATAGTCTTCGATTGCCCCCTGATCGGCCAGCTCATCCACCAGCCCTTCGGCTTTGGCCAGCTCAGCCAGATTGCCGTGGTAATCTTTCAGGTAGTGGCTAGGTGCATCCAGCACCTCCTGCAAACGCTGCACACGCAGGTTACGCATGCGGGCGATATCCTTCAGATAACTACCCCACAATGTACTCAGCAGAGCCTGATTGGCTTCACGATCGGCATCCGACATATCATTGCGCAGCAACGGCTCAATCGCCGACTTGTATTTGCCGGCACGGAACACCTCGGCCCGGACATGCAGCCTGTCGAGTGCATCGCGAATATAATTGCGATACATGCTGAATCCTTCCAGCCCGACATAGCCCATCGGATGTAGAAATACGGTATTCGCCGCGGCAGCCAGGTAATACTGGCTCTGTGTGTAGTTCGGCCCGACAGCAACCACCATCTTGCCTGTGGCGCGGAACGCCTCGATCGCACTGCGCACCTCCTGCAGCTCAGGCAGGGAAGAGCGGCTCATCTCGTCCAGCTGCAGCACCATCAGGCGTATACGCTTATCCACCGCCGCCTGCCGGATAACAGCCACCAGATCATGCACGCGGGTTTGGCTCGTCGCCGCCCCGCCGGTCAACGGCAGTGACATCGGCGAGGGCAGTTCGAGCTCCTCGACAATCTGACCAACCGGATTCAGCACCAGTACCGCCTGATCAGGTACTTTGGGCTGCATGGAGAGCATCACGGCAGCATAAGCCAGAATAATCAGTACAAACAGGCCATTGACCAGAATACGGCGCAGCCGGTCCAGCCAGCGGAATAGTCCGGTGAAAAATGTTTTCATCAGCGTCCTCGTTGCAACAGCACGTATAGGTTGGGTGCTATGCCAGATAATCGCGCCAGCGTAGCAGTGTCGCTTCGAAAAAACATCACGTAGGGTATCGCCGCATCTGTTACGAGCCGCAAAAAAAACACCGGCAAGAGTGAGGAAAGCTGACAATGGATATACTACAGGCGATCATTCTGGGGCTGATTGAAGGCGCCACTGAGTTCCTGCCTATCTCCTCTACCGGCCATATGATTGTCGCCAGCCAGTGGCTGGGCATCTCGCAGAACGAGGAAAACAAGGCCTTTGAAGTGATTATTCAGCTGGCCGCAATCCTTGCCGTCGTCGCCAACTACCGTGAGAAGTTCACCCTGGCCCATCTGGAGCTGTGGAAAAAAGTAGTGCTGGCCTTTATCCCTGTCGGCGTAGTCGGCCTGCTGCTGCACAAGCAGATCAAGGCCATGTTCACGGTAGAGACCGTGGCGATCATGTTCATTGTCGGCGGCATCATTTTTCTTGTTGTCGAATACCTGCATCGGGACAAGGTTTATCCGGTACAGCGGGTCGAGGATATGAGCTATCGCCAGGCGCTGTGGATCGGTATTGCCCAGGTATTCGCCCTGATTCCAGGCACCAGCCGGGCCGGCGCATCCATCATCGGCGCCCTGCTCGTCGGCCTGAGCCGCAAGGCCAGCGCCGAGTTCTCCTTTCTGCTGGCGCTACCGGTGATGATGGCAGCCAGCGGCTTTGACCTGCTCAAACACTATCAGGATTTCATCGGTGCCGATTTCACCGCCCTGCTGACAGGCTTTGTCGTGGCCTTTGTCTCGGCCTGGCTGGTCATGCGCCTGTTCATTACCTTTCTCGAGCGCTTTACCTTTGTCGCCTTTGGTGTCTACCGCATCCTGTTCGGTTGCCTGCTGCTATGGGTGGTGCTCTGATGATGTGGCCAGCCATCGATCCGGTCGCCCTCCAGCTGGGGCCTTTGGCCATTCACTGGTACGGGCTGATGTATATCGCCGGTTTTTCCGCCACCTGGTACCTGGTGCGCCTGCAACTGCAGCAGTCGGGACTATGGCAAACACGTGTGCCCGAACAGGCGTATGAAGGGCTGTTCACCGCGCTGATTCTCGGCGTCGTGCTCGGCGGTCGCATCTGGTACACGCTGTTCTATAACTTTGATTATTACCTGCACCACCCGATTGAGGTACTCTATGTCTGGCAGGGCGGCATGTCGTTCCACGGTGGCCTGATCGGACCGATCATTGCCGGCTGGTGGTATTGCCGCAAACATGATCTGCCATTTCTGCAACTGGCCGACCGCTTTTTTACCGTTGCCCCGCTCGGTCTGATGTTCGGTCGTATCGGCAATTTTATTAACGGTGAGTTGTGGGGGCGCGTGACCGATGTACCGTGGGGCATGATCTTTCCGGGTGCAGGGCCAGAGCCGCGGCATCCAAGTCAGCTCTATGAGATGACGCTGGAAGGCATCGTGCTGTTTCTGCTGCTATGGAGCCTGAGAGGGCGTGACTGGCCGCCCGGTGCACGCGTGGCGCTGTTTCTGACCGGTTACGCCATTGCCCGTATTATCTGTGAGCAGTTCCGTCAGCCGGATGCCCAGCTGGGCTTCCTGTTCGGCTCGCTTACCATGGGAATGCTGCAATCCTTGCCCATGCTGATCGCAGGAGTCGTATGGCTGGCGATCCTCTTCCGCAAGCAGAACAGCGCAGGCGCATAACAATTTGTGACGCTACGCATTGACCGCAACAGCCTGCCTCCTAGAATCTGCTCTCTTTATCTGGCATCACCGACTTTTCGGGTGTCGTTAATTCGAAAACAGGGAGTGTGCGGCGATGACAAGCGCGAATAACAGCAAAGATCTCAGCTTCGAAGAGGCGCTGACCGAACTGACTGCTCTGGTGGAAAAACTCGAATCAGGCGCCCTGTCACTGGAAGATAGCGTCGGCGCATTTGAACAGGGCGTAAAGCTCTCCCGCCGCTGTGAATCCCTGCTCGATGAGGCGGAACAGCGCCTGCAAGTACTCAATACCAGCGACCCTGCCTGATGCGGGCACCTGCATTTTTAGCCACTCATGCTGCAGAGCTGGAGCATGCCATGTCTGCCATGCTCGATGCACGCGCAAGCGTAGTACCCGAGCGTCTGCTGGATGCCATGCGTTACAGCCTGATGGCCGGTGGCAAACGCATAAGACCGGCACTGCTGCTGGAGTGCTACCATGTCTGTGGCGGTGTGGATCATGCCCTGCCCATGCCGGCAATGCTGGCGATTGAGTGTATCCACACCTATTCACTGATTCACGATGATCTGCCCTGCATGGATGATGATGATCTGCGCCGTGGCAAAGCCACATGCCACCGCCGTTTCGATGAGGCTACGGCCGTGCTGGCGGCAGATGCGCTGCAGACGCTGGCTTTTGAGCTGCTCGCGGTCGCTGATATCGACAGTGAGCTGCGCCTGGAGCTGATCCGCAAGCTGGCTCTGGCTGCAGGCTGTCAGGGCATGGTCGGCGGTCAAATGATGGATATGCAGTCAGAGCAGGATCCGGGCATCGATATGCTGATGGTGGAGCGCATTCATCTGCATAAAACCGGCGCCCTGCTCTGCTGGTGCTGTGAGGCCGGTGCCATACTGGCCGGAGCCAGTGCAGCGCAACTGGAAGCCTGCTCCCGCTACGGCAAGGCGGTCGGCCTGTTATTCCAGATTGCCGATGATATCCTTGATGCCACAGCCAGCTCGGAAGCACTGGGCAAGAGTGCCGGCAAGGATGCCGCACAGAGCAAGGCAACCTATGTCTCCGTACTGGGCCTGGTACAGGCCAGGGAGCTGGCGGGTGAAATGCTGGAACTGGCGCTTTCGGCATGCGCAGAGCTGGGTAAGGGCGGTAATCATTTGAACAGATTGGCACAATACATGATGGAACGCGGCCGATGAGCTATGCGCTGCTGAACAGCATACACGGCACAGCCGACCTGAAGGCGCTGCGTCCTGATCAACTGCCGCAACTGGCACTGCAGATGCGCAACTATCTGATCGAGACACTGGCTCCGATCGGCGGCCATCTGGGCGCTGGGCTGGGCGTGGTCGAGCTGACCATTGCACTGCATTACCTGCTCAACTCACCCCGTGACAAGATCATCTGGGATGTCGGTCATCAGGCTTACCCGCACAAGATACTCACCGGACGACTCTCCGGTATGCCCAGCATACGCCAGTACGGCGGCCTGTGCGGCTTTACCAAGAGATCCGAATCCGAGCATGACCCATTTGGCGCAGGTCACGCATCCACCTCGATCTCGGCGGCCTACGGCATGGCAGTGGCTCGCGACTTGAACCATCAGGAGAATCAGGTGGTAGCGGTCATCGGCGACGGTGCGCTGACCGGCGGCATGGCATTTGAAGCGCTCAACCATGCCGGTGCGCATGACAACAAGATGCTGGTCATCCTCAATGATAATGAGATGTCCATTGCGCCCAATGTCGGCGCCATGTCATCCTATCTGGCACGCATCATCTCCGGCAAATCGTATACGCAGGCAAAAGACACAGCCAAACGCATTCTGGTGAAGCTGCCCGGTGCCCTGGATGCAGCCAAGCGCGTGGAAGAACACGTCAAGGGCATGATTACACCCGGCACACTGTTTGAAGAGATGGGCTTTCGCTATATCGGTCCGGTTGACGGCCATGACTTTGCGCATCTGCTGCCCACGCTGCAAAATTGCACTCACTTAAGTGGTCCGACCCTGCTGCATGTCATTACCCGCAAGGGACTGGGCTTTTCACCCGCCGAAGATGATCCGGAAACATGGCATGGCCTGGGCCCTTACGACGTCAAGAGCGGCCTGCCACACAAGAGCAATGGCAAACCGGCGAGTTATACCCAGGTATTCGCTGATATGCTGGCCGATATGGCTGATACAGATGATCGCATTGTCGCTATTACCGCCGCCATGCCGGGCGGCACCGGTCTGACCCGCTTTACCGCCAGACACCCCGATCGCTGCTTCGATGTCGGTATCGCCGAACAGCATGCCGTCACATTTGCCGGTGGCCTGGCTGCCAGCGGCAAGCGCCCCTATGTCGCCATCTACTCGACCTTCCTGCAGCGCGCCTATGATCAGATTATTCACGATATCTGTATCCAGAATCTACCGGTCACCTTCTGCATCGATCGCGCCGGCATCGTCGGCGCCGATGGTGCTACCCATACCGGCATGTTTGATCTGGCCTTTACGCGTAACCTGCCCAATATGACCGTGATGGCCCCCAGGGATGAGGCCGAGCTGCGCCGCATGCTGGCGACAAGCCTGACCATCGACGGACCTGTGGCTATCCGCTATCCGCGCGGCAATGGCTATGGCGTCAATCTCGATGATGTGACACCACTGCCCATCGGGCAGGCGGAGATAATCGAAGCCGGTGAAGACGGACTGGTGATTACCGTCGGTACGCGTGCGCGCGATGCGCTGCAGGCAGTGGAAACAGTGCGCCGGGAAGACCATCAGGCCATGACACTGCTGAACCTGCGCTTTATCAAGCCACTGGATGAACAGAGCATCCTGAGCCATTTGAAGCATGGCAAGCCGCTGCTTATTGTCGAGGAGGGCATTGCTGCCGGCGGTATCGGCCAGCAGATCGCTACCCTCGCACTCACCAGCGGTTGGTCCGGTCCGTTTGCCCATCTCGCCATGCCGGATGCATTTCCTGCTCATGGCACACAGGCGGAAATCCTGCGTGATCTTAACCTGGATGCCACAGGCATTCTGGCCCGCCTTCGACAGCTGCTTGCCTGAGCGGTGGCCAAATCCAAAGTAAAAAAAATTCGCCTGGATGCGCTGCTGTTTGAGCGCGGCCTGAGCGACACTGTCGATATCGCCCGTCGCCATATCATGGCCGGCCTGGTGTATGTCGACGGTCAGAAGGCTGACAAGGCAGGTATGACCTGGCGCGAAGATGCCGCCATCGATGTGCGCGAAGTACTCCCCTATGTATCACGCGGCGGTCTGAAGCTCGCCGGTGCACTCGATTTCTTTCCGTTTCAGGCCAAAGGTGCCGTATGTATGGATGCCGGTGCCTCCACCGGCGGATTTACCGATGTGCTGCTGCAACAGGGTGCCGTGAAGGTATACGCTGTTGATGTCGGACACGGTCAGCTGCATTACAAGCTGCAGCACGATGCACGCGTGATTAACATGGAAAAAACCCATGTTCGCAAGCTCGACACGACGCTGATACCGGAACAGGTCGATGCGCTGGTGATCGACACCTCTTTCATTTCACTGACCCGGGTGCTGCCCTGCTGCTGGCCGTTCGTAAAGCCGGGCGGCTGGTGCGTAGCGCTGATCAAGCCCCAGTTCGAGGTGGCTGCAAAGCATCTGGATCGCGGTGTAGTACGTGATGATGAGTATCGTCAGCAGGCCATTCGTCGCGTATGCGATATGGTTACAAGCCTGCCGCAAGCCGAGATTGTCGGCATAACCGAGTCCCCGATTCACGGCCCCAAGGGGAATGTCGAATTCCTGCTGGGCCTGTCGCGCACTCATAACACAACAACCTGAGCCAGGGAAAGCCCCTCCACCCGTATCAACAGCGGCTGTGCAGGCCCCCCTTAAATTGACACCTGACTGAGCGACATATACTTTGCCAGGTGTACGAATCCCGGAATAGATAAGTCCGTGCGGAGAAAAAATGTCCCGTTTATTGTTAACCACGCTATTTCTAGCTTTTCTCCATGCATCAACGGCTGTTGCCGCTGACACGCAAACAGACGATCCGCTCAGCGGGCGCTCCGTTCAGGATGAAGGGCGCATGGAAAAATCATCCCGACTCATTTCAAATGCATTCTTCAACCTCGATGACGACCTGAAAGGCATTGCACTCTATCCGATCGAACATACCAGAGAGACACTGTTTTTTCTCGGCGGCATCGGGGCGTTAGTTGCTGTCGACAAGCCGGTCACACGTTATTATCAGGACAAAGTGGAACCAGTGTTCAACGGCTATACAATAAAAACACCTGGCTGGGGAGCAAACCTGGGCTTGAACGGGGCCGACAGCTATCTGGTCGCCGGCATAGCCGGCTCTTATGCGCTTGGCATCGCATTCAATGATGAAAAATCGCAGCAAGCGGCGCTGCTGGCCACCAAGGCAAGCATCTACTCCATCATGCTGTCACATCTGTTGCTGAAAGCGATCACCGGCAGACAGCGCCCCGTATCAAACCTGAGCACAGCCACAGGCGACAAGCCACCCTTTACAACCGACCCCTACGCATTCGGTCACTTCACCAAGCCCACACTGGGTTCATTCTCTGGCGGCAGTTCGATGCCATCCTATCATTTCACCCAGTACTTTGCCGTGGCGCGGGTCTATGCCAAAGTCTACGACAACTATCTTATCCCCTACGGTGTTGCCGCAGCCCTCTTGACTGCAGATATCAAAAGTCATCGCCACTGGGTCGCCGACATGGTGGCCGGCGCGTTGATCGGCACGATGATCGGCAGCGTTGTCGCCGGCAATGCAGAGGATACAACTGCGTCCACCACCATGGTGTTCCCCGCTTACAGTGGTGAACAGATTTCGCTGAATATCTACCATCAATTCTGAACAAGGCTGCTGCCATCAGACCAGGGCGGTTGGCATCACAGATGGGTGAGCAGCAGGTGGCTGGTTAAACAACAACACCTGCAGCGGATTGGAACGCATCCACTCAGCCAGGATCCTGAGCAATACAAGTTTGCAGGTTTTGTGCATCAAATGGCCCGGGAGCTGCAATAAGTGCACGCGCCTGATCCATATGACCCCAGAAGTTACACAATAATACCCCGCGTACACGGCCTGCATCCAGATAATAGACCACGCCTTTTCTGCACGGCTGCTGCCACACTGCAACGGTTTCCATCTCGGCATCCAGTATGCCGACTGCCTCATAGCCGAGATCAAACATATCGGAGTAGAAGAATGGCAGGTGGTGATACCTGATACGCTCTCCGCTCATATTCAGACCGGCGATCTCGCCCATGACATTGGCATTGTCTTCATGCTCCACGCGCATTCTGCTGCCCAGTGCGGGATTGAAAAAGTTTGCGACATCTCCGGCCGCATAGATATCAGCATCAGCCGTCTGCAGAAATTCGTCAACGAGTATACCGTTATCCACCGCCAGCCCCGCTTGCGCTGCCAGCCCGGTATTACAGCTCAGACCAATACCGGCGACGACACCATCAGCATGCACGGTTAGTCCCGCTGCGGTTCTGATTTCGTATCTGTCGGCAATGCGGGTAATAGAGGCGGGGGTATCACCGGCGATCACCTTAACCCCCTGCGACCGATAGCAGGCCGTGATATGGGCAGCCAGTTCCTGTGGATAGATACGCATGCCAATCAGCGCTTCAGGAAAGATCATTGTCACCTGCCGCCCTGTCGTGGTCAGGGCGGCAGCAATTTCAGAACCGATAAAGCCGCCACCAATAACGACAAAATGATCGCGCTTCTCTGCCAGGGCTTTCAGATTCAGGTAATCATCCAGATTGCGGAAATAGATAAGCCCTTCTACATCCCAGGGCAGGTGCCTGGCTGTACCGCCCGTTGCCAGCAGCAACTTATCGTAGCTGTATATAGCGCCCGTATGATCAATAACCTGTCTTGACTCGCGATCAATGCGGGTGACGGATCGGGATAGATGCAGCTCAACCTGTTTGCTATCGAAACTCAACCATACCTTGGACAAGCGGGTACCTGTCCAGAGCGCTTTAGAGAGAAAAGGCCGCTTGTATGGTGGATGGGACTCATTGCTGATGATACCAATGCGGCCATCGGGATCGGATTTGCGGATGCCGCGAGCGGCAGCAACCGCTGTCATGCCACCGCCGATAATCAGATATGGGTAATGCGTCACGGCGCCCTGACTAGTCATCGCTGCAGCGGCCCGGCCGGGGTGGTGGCTTGTGCAGCACGGATGAGCCACCGGATAATGCCGCCGCATGCAGCGGCAGGATCTTCATGGCGTAGCTCAATCAGCGTCTGCTTGTTTATATCATCACCACCTATGCCCCGATCATGTTAACCATGGCGCCAGGCTATCCCGTGATGATCGTGATATTGAAACAAACAGCGGGATACGGCGTCCTGTATGAGCATAGACGATTTCATGCGTTAGTGAAAGGCGGTCATGCGCGTTCTGTGCACGATGACAAACCGGGCCACTGCTTAGCCTCTCTGTTCAGGGCCGGATTAAAAAAGCGGGCATCCTTCCCGCTTTTCTGAACTTAATTAACCGCGTCTTTCAGCGCCTTGCCAGCCTTGAACTTTGGCGCATTGGAAGCAGCCACATCAATAGACTCTCCGGTGCGGGGATTGCGTGCCACGCGAGCCGCACGCCCAACCGCCGAAAAGATACCAAAACCTGCAATACTGACTGAACCACCTTCGGCCAGCGTAGTGGTAATGCCGCCGATAACCGCTTCAACAACCGCGCCTGCTGCTGCCTTGCTCAAGCCTGCTGATGAAGCCACATGATTAATCAAACCTGCTTTATTCATTTGTCCCTCCCGAGATCTGTGCTGCGATATAGTATGTATTTGTATGTTTTCATGATGTGTTGTCAATCACATTTCTCAAACAACACGCCGGGACTCACTCGCTACGACGTTGTGGTGGATGCATTGCCTGCAAATAACTCAGCAGCTTTTCGGCATTGGCCACCAGCATATGGTAAGCATCCTCAAAACCATCGGCTCCGCCGTAATAGGGGTCGGGCACATCCAGCTCGGTTTCAGCATCCTCAAACTGACGCATCAGCAGCAGGCGATCGGCGGCAACGCCCATAGCCAACAGGTCGTTCCGGTTTTGTCTGTCCATGGCAATAAACCAGTCCCATTCCCCTACTCTGGCCGAGGTTACCTGTTGGGCGCGATGGCGACTCAAATCCAGACCGTGCGCCTGTGCCGTGGCGGATGAACGCGGATCGGCCGGACCACCGACATGCCAGTCACCGGTGCCTGCTGAGGCAAAACAGTAATGATCCAGGCCGCGTTGCTCAGCGACTGAACGCACAACGATCTCGGCCAACGGTGAGCGGCAGATATTGCCCAGACAAACAAATAGAATACGAACGGGTTCAACCGGCATGTGCACTCCTTTCCGCCTGCGATAACTGCATGTAGTCCGGCTTTGGGTAGCGCGGCAAACTGCTCGATGCGTCCTCTACAAGCTCTGCTGCCAGGACCTGCAGACCCAGCGCCTCGGCGCGACTGATGGCAAGCGGTATACGGTGCCAGCCGGGTAGCTCAACAGGTGGCTCGGCATGGCAGACAAAGTTGCCTGGCGTAAGCTCTGCCACGATATCCTGCCACTGCATGCAGCGCTCGGGCAGAAGCGGCTTGCCTTGTTGATAACAGCCGACAAATGCTTCGCCGGCACGAGCATCTTCCAGCACCCAGAGCGGATCACCCGATACTGTCTGTCTGGCTGTCACAGCCAGTGCGGAGAGGTGCAATACCGGCAGATGCAGACCCGAATTGATCCCGGCAAGTGTTGCAGCACCGATGCGCAGACCGGTAAATGAACCGGGGCCATGACTGAAGGCCAGCAGCTTCAGATCCGACCACGTCAGCCCCGCCTGATGCAGCAGATCGATCAGCATCGGTACAATGCCAGTCGAGCGCATGCGCTGATCACCGGCAAGCAGGGCCGGATATGTGCGTCCCCCTGCAAGCAGGCAGGCGCAGGTGTCACCTGTCGCAGTATCCAGCGACAGGATGTTCTCAATCGCGCTCATCGCTTTACTCATAACCAGCCCTTCAGCGCCTGTCGGAAGCCGTCACCATAGTCCGGATGCTGCAGTCCCAGTATCGCATTGGCCTGCAAAAAGCCCTCGGGCGTACCTGCATCGAAGCGCTGGCCCTCAAGCAACACGCCATAGACCGGCTCCTGTCTGGCAAGTGCCGCAATGGCATCTGTCAGCTGGATTTCGCCTCCTTTGCCCGCCTTCACATCTTTTAGCAGTGTCATCAAAGCCGGAGTGAATATATAGCGGCCGACAATTGCCAGGTGCGATGGTGCATCCTCAGCAGCCGGTTTTTCAACCATATTCATCAGTCTGAGCAGGCCATGCTCTTCGGCTACAAAATCAACGATACCATACCGGTGCACCTGACTCTCGGGCACCTGCACAAGACCAACAACCGAGCAACCGGTTGCCTCATACACATCGCGCAACTGCCGCATGGCGGGCTTGTCATGGACAATCAGCTCATCCGCCAGCGATACTCCGAATGGTTCATCATTGATCCAGGGGCTGGCGCAGAGTACGGCATGGCCCAGACCCAGTGCCTGCTTCTGCCGCACATAGACCACCTCAGCCATGCGCGATACATCCGACACGGCCTTGTACAACTTGCTCTTGCCGGCACTTTTCAGATTAGCTTCCAGCTCGGCCGAAATATCAAAATGGTCTTCTATCGCCCGTTTACCGCGACCTGTAACCATAATGATTTCATCCATGCCGGCAGCCAGCGCCTCTTCAACGCCGTACTGAATCAGCGGTTTATCGACGATGGTCAGCATCTCTTTCGGGCTGGCCTTGGTCGCCGGCAGAAAGCGTGTCCCCATCCCTGCTGCGGGAAAGATAATCTTGCGCAATGGCCTCATGATGGTAACCCCTTCTCGGCTCAATTCATTCGATTGGCAGAGTTTAACATAAAATCGGCCAACAACAGCAGCACCTGTGGACAACCCCTGTAGCCATGTCCGTCAGGCCGGCAACTTGACGAACACGCGATTGCCGACTATAAAATTTAGACGGATGACAAGGCGGGAACAGGATGAGTATCTATGTGGTCGATGATAACAGTCATATTTGTGAGTTCCTGGCTTACCTGTTGAGCAGTCAGGGCCACAAGGTTCATGTCTTTGCTCACCCGGATCATGCGCTGGAGCATCTGCGCAACAAACGAAGCGTACCGCGCCTGCTGATCAGTGACTTCAATTTACCGTGCATGAACGGTGTTGAGCTGCATCAGGCAATGATGAAATATGTACCGCAGATCAAAACGATTATTATTTCAGGGCGCGACGTCATGCATGAACTCGGCGGCCTGCCATTCCTGCAAAAACCATTCTCACCCGATCAACTGCTTAAACTGGTGCACGCCTACAAGCAGGAGGCATAAAAACCGCAACAGCTTCAGCCCAGGCTAAACCCCTTGGCATCGCGGCGCATACCGACAGGGCCGGTGCGGGTCATGGCAATAATCCCGTAGGGTGTCAAAGCCAGCAGAAATTTATCCAGCTGCTCCGCCTTGCCGGTCAACTCGATAATCATATGACTATCGATATGATCCGTGACGATATTGGCGCCGCTGCTCTCAGCCAGGGCCAACAGTGCATCATAGCTGTCACTGCAGGCGGCCACCTTGACCAGCAACATCTCGCGCTCCAGATGGACAGTATGGGAAATATCTTCCACCTTGATCACCGGTATCAGCTTGTTCAGCTGCTTCTTGATCTGCTCAATGGCCCGCTCATCACCACGCGTGACGATGGTCATGCGGCTGACCGTTTTATCCTGAATCGGAGCCACATTCAGGCTTTCGATGTTATAGCCGCGTGCAGAGAAGAGCCCGGCCACCCGGGTCAGCACACCAAATTCATTTTCTACCAGAACAGTAATTGTATGCCTCATGATAGCACCATCTCATTCAGTGCCGCACCGGCCGGCACCATCGGATATACATTTTCTTCCTTCGATACCGCTACATCAACCAGCACAAAACGCCCGTTATCGATAGCAAAAGCCTGCTCAAGAACACTGTCCAGCTGCTCGATTTTATCCACTTTCAGACCGGTACCGCGATAGGCTTCCGCCAGTTTGACAAAATCCGGCAGTGAGTCGAAATAGGATTGCGAGTAGCGCGATTCGTAAAACATCTCCTGCCACTGGCGAACCATGCCCATATAAGCATTGTTCAGGATAATGATCACGATCGGCAACCGGTACTGATACATCGTGGCCAGCTCCTGAATGCACATCTGGATGGAGGCATCGCCGGTAAAGACGACCACCCGCTCACCGGGTGAGGCAATCTGGGCACCGATGCCGGCAGGCAGACCATAGCCCATGGTACCCAGACCACCGGATGTCACCCAACGGTGCGGCTTGCGAAAACCGTAGTGCTGAGCCGCCCACATCTGGTGCTGGCCGACATCGGTGGCAACAAGGGCATTGCCATGGGTAATCTCATGTACAGCCTGGATGACACGCTGGGGCCTGATCGGGGAATCGGGAAGCTGCTCGAAATGCAACGAATCCACGCTGCGCCACTCGGCAATCTGCTCCCACCACAGTGCCAGTGCAGCCGCATCCGGCGCGCCGTTTTTACGGGCAATCTCTTCCAGAATCTGTTTGAGAACCACGCCGACATCACCAACAATAGGCAGGTGCGCATGGATGTTTTTGGAGATGGATGAGGGGTCAATATCGACATGGATAATCGTCGCATCCGGCGCGAAGGCTTCCAGCTTGCCTGTAACCCGATCATCAAAGCGGGAGCCTATGGCAATCAACAGGTCGCAGTGAGACACGGCCATATTCGCTTCATAGGTACCATGCATGCCCAGCATGCCAAGAAAATGAGGGTCGTCATAGGGTATGCCGCCCAGCCCCATCAGGGTATTGGTCACCGGCGCATTCAGCGCGTGCGACAACTCACGCAGCAGTGATGCACTGCCGACTGCGTTCATAATGCCGCCACCGGAATAAATAACCGGTCGCTGGCAGGCAAGCATGGCCCGCACAGCCTTTTTGATCTGGCCGGGATGGCCCTGTGTAACCGGCTGATACGAGCGCATATTGACCACTTCCGGCCACTCGAACTCACAGATATTGATACTGATATCCTTGGGAATATCGATCAACACCGGCCCGGGCCGGCCTGTCGTGGCAATATGAAATGCCTGCCGGATAATCAGCGCCAGATCTTCGACGTGCTTGACGAGAAAATTATGCTTGGTGGCCGAACGGGTAATACCGACCACATCCGCTTCCTGAAAGGCATCATTGCCGATCAGCGCCGAAGGCACCTGGCCGGAAAAGCAGACCATCGGGGTGGAGTCAGCCAGCGCATCGGCCAGTCCCGTAACCGCATTGGTCGCACCCGGCCCCGAAGTAACCAGCGCCACACCGCACTTGCCGGATATACGCGCATAGCCACTGGCAGCATGCAGCGCGCCCTGCTCATGACGCACCAGATAATGTTTAAAGTGGCTCTGCTGGAAAATAGCATCGTAAATCTGCAGCACAGAGCCACCGGGATAACCGAAGATGGTATCCACACCTTCGCGTTTCAGACATTCAACTAGTATTTCGGCGCCGGACAGTTTCATGATCGTATGCATACCTTCACTGGTAAAAGATGATGACTTCGCCAGAAGTCACCGGCACACCCGTGAATGGGCGCACAAATCAGCATTTTACAGCGCAAGCTGCTGATTTGTATGGAAAGTGAGCTGGCAGATATCGCTTCCCATGCGGCAAAAAGACCATGGGCGGACTTTTCACGACTTCATCAAAGTTAGGCCAAGGCTGCACCGGGCTGGTGGAAGGGTCAAGAATACGGGGATGAAAAAGACCTATAAAATAAAGGGATGTGCGGCCTGTTCAGCCGGCTTCCCCGGCTGCCGGCTGCATCATTAGCAACACGGCATCTTCGCAGATACCGGCGGCGTTCGGAGCATAGTACTGCTTGCGATAGCCTGTTTCGCTAAAGCCCAGGCTCGCATAGAGCGCGCGTGCCGGCGCATTGGAGAGGCGCACCTCAAGGGAAACAGCCTGAATACCCGCAGCATGGTCGATCAGGTAACGGCTCATGCGCCGGGCCACGCCCATACGACGACAGTCAGGGGAGACAGCCACTTGCATGATCTGGATTTCATCCAGCACCGTCAGGCTGAGGATAAAGCCGGCGAGCCTGCCTGCCTGCTCGCAGAGCAGCAGATCGTAACCGCTCTCCAGCGCCGAATAGAGCGACTGCAACGACCAGCACTCCTCAAAGCAGAGCCTGTTCAGCAGGCACACTGCATGCAGATCTTCCTGTGTACCGGCGCGCAAGCTGAATGATTGGCTGCAAAATGGCATAAACGCTACCGCGTCAGCTAGTCTCGGCCGCCTCAACCGACTCCTTCCAGCTGCACCCTTCGCGGGCGCAAATCAGTTCGGTGCCGTTGCGCTTGGTTGTTTTTTCCGTCACAAAAGGCGCGCCACAGCTCGGGCAGGGCCGATCAACGGGCTTGTTCCACAGCGCATTCTTGCACTTGGGGTAGCTGGAACAGGAGTAAAACAGCTTGCCACGTCTGGATTTTTTCTCCTGAAATGTACCCTTGCCACACTCCGGACAGCTGATGCCTGTATCCACCGGTTTTTCCAGCGGCTGGATGTTTTTGCATTTGGGGTAGGCCGAGCAACCGAGGAATTTACCAAAACGGCCATGCTTGATCACCATGGCTTCACCACACTGATCACACATCTGATCAGACAACTCCGGCTCCTCCGGCTCTTTGCTGCCACCAATCGGACTGGCATGCTTGCATTTCGGATAGCCGGTACAGGCTAGAAACTTGCCATAGCGGCCGAGCTTGATGGCCAGCGGCTTGCCACACTCCGGACACACCTCTTCAGTCTCTTCTGCCGGGCGTTCGGCCTCCAGCGCCTGATCCACTGCTATTTTAAACGGAGCCCAGAACTCGCGCAGGATCGGTTTCCACCCCTCTTCGCCACGGGCAACGGCATCCAACCGGTCTTCAACAGCGGCGGTAAACTTCGGTGCAATAATATCGGAGAACGAGGCAACGAGAAACTTGGTGACCCACTCACCGACATCGGTTGGTACAAAGCGCTTGTTCTCCATATCCACATACTTGCGTACGCGCAGTACATTGAGGATATTCGCATAGGTGGAGGGGCGACCGATACCGTCGGCCTCCAGTGCCTTGACCAGTGTCGCCTCGGAAAAACGCGGCTTGGGTTCGGTAAAGTGCTGCTTTGCATCGGACTGCTGGATGCTGATCGCATCACCCTCAGCCAGTGGCGGCAACAGGCGTTCACTATCCTGTTTGGCCGGCTCATCCGTGCCCTTGATATACAGTTTGCGGAAACCGGCAAAGGAGAGGGTGGAGCCGGTCGCACGCAGGGTCAGGCCGTCCGCTTCCAGATCAGCACTGACCTGATCGAGCACGGCAGCACTCATCTGTGAGGCAAGCGCGCGCTTCCAGATCAGTTGATAGAGTTTCCATGCATCCGGATCCAGTACCGACCGCATCGCTTCCGGCGTGCGGCCGATCGAGGAGGGGCGAATCGCCTCATGTGCTTCCTGTGCATTTTTGCTCTTGGTCTTGAAGTGACGGGCCTTGTCCGGCAGGTAGGCATCGCCGTAGACCTGCTGGATATGGCCTCGGATATCCGCCAGGGCATCTTCTGACAGGGTCAGTGAATCGGTTCGCATATAGGTGATCAAACCGACCGGCTCGCCATCCACCTCAATACCCTCATAGAGCTTCTGAGCCACCTGCATGGTCTTACGGGCGGTAAAGCCCAGCTTGCGTGAGGCATCCATCTGCAGCGTCGTGGTGATAAACGGTGGCGAAGGCTGCTGGTGTGCCTTCTTTTTGGTCACAGCAGCAACGCGGAATGCGGCTTTGCCAACCCTGCGCGCCATGGTTTTGGCGGACACACCATCGGTAATGGCAAACTTGCCCAGTTTCTCGCCATCCACGGCAAACAACTGTGCGTCAAAGTCTCCGGCATCGGCTGCCGCACTCACCCGGCAGGTGGTATCAATCGTCCAGAACTCTTTCGGCGTGAACTCACGAATATGCTGTTCGCGCTCGCAAATCAGTCTGAGCGCTACCGACTGCACACGCCCGGCAGAGAGCCCACTGCGAACCTTGCGCCAGAGCAGCGGCGAGAGCGTAAAGCCCACCAGATAATCCAGGGCACTACGCGCCTGTTGCGCATCAACCAGCTGCATGTCCATTTCGCCGGGGTTATCAACGGCAGCCTGAATGGCTTTTTTGGTAATTTCATTGAATGTAATGCGCTGAATCTGCTTACCTTCGAGGGAGCCGCGTTCACGCAGCACCTCTGCCACATGCCAGGCAATGGCCTCACCCTCGCGATCCAGATCGCTCGCCAGAATCAGCGTGTCCGCATTTTTTAACGCCTTGTCGATGGCATCGAGTCGTTTTTTCTTATCCGGAATAACTTCATACCTGATGGCGAAATCCTGTTCGGGATCCACTGAACCATCTTTCTTCGGAAAAGCGCGCACATGCCCGTAAGAGGCCAGTACCTTGTAGCCTTTGCCGAGATATTTTTCGATGGTTTTTGCTTTGGCGGGGGACTCCACCACTACGACTGCACTCATGTATCACTCAACTCCATCGCTAATAAATAGCGGCTGCCGGGCAGGCGTTCGATAACGCCCTGCAGCTCAAGGCGCAGCAAGATGGTGGAAAGTTCAGGTAGGGTCAAGCCGCACGTGTCTGCCAACAAATCCAGATGCACGGCTTCACCGGCCATGGCCATCAGTATTCTGGCCTCCGCCGCATCGGCCGGGCGATACTGTTTTCCTGTCCGCATTTCCGTCGATCTGTCGTTATTTAGCCCCAATAATTGCAACAGCGTTTCGGCTCTGTCCAGCAGCATCGCCCCGTCACGAATCAACTGATGACAGCCGGCATGATTGCTGGCGAGCACGGAGCCGGGCACTGCAAACACATCACGTCCGTACTCACCGGCCAGGCGGGCGGTAATCAATGAACCGGAGCGGATGTCCGCCTCCATCACCAGCGTGGCTTGAGCCAGAGCAGCGATCACCCGGTTGCGGCGTGGAAAATGCGCGGGCCTGGCCGACTGCGCAGGCAGAAACTCCGATACCACACAACCGTGGCGGGCAATGGCGGCAACCTGAGTCTGCTGCTCCTCGCTCAGTGTCATCAGCCCGCAACCGAGCACGGCGATGGTCGTGCCGCCTGCTTCCAGCGCACCGCCATGGGCTGCGGCATCGATACCAAAAGCCATGCCGCTGACAATGGCAATATCGTGCTGACAGAAGTAGTGGCTCCAGCGACGGGTGAGCAGCCTCCCTTCGCGACTGGCCCTGCGTGCGCCAACCATCGCCAGCATGGGCACATGCTGCAGGCTGGCCGGATTGCCACGGTAAAATAGCACCAGCGGGGCATCGTCCACGCCGGCCAGAGCCATCGGCCAATCCGGATCATCCGGACAGATCAGCCCTATCTGCATGGATCTGCACTGCGTTAATATATCTGCTACAGGAGCATGGTGGCTGCCGCCGATGGCTGCCAGCAGCTGCGGCCCCATGCCATCAACTGACTTCAGCTCGCAGGCAGTGGCCGACCAGAGGGCCTCAATACCACCGGTGGCAGCAAGTAGCCTGCGCCCCAGCATCGGGCCGATACCGCGTACCATGGCCAGACGCAGCCACTGCAGTGCGGATTCAGAATGCATGAATCCGGCCGACGATCGTCGGCCATGCCGGTTTACCGGGCAGGTTCACCGAATACGGCATCACCAATATTGACCGGAGCGGTGGAGCTGGTGATCAAGGCAATCGATGCATGCGGCTGCGCCACCAGCACCAGCACATTGCCAATCTTCTCCGAGGGCAACTGCACAGGCTCATCGGTAACCTGATCCTCAACAATGCGGCCGGTGCGCATGATCGACAACGACATCCCCGCCTTGACGCCCTGCTCCTGCCCGAGGGTGAGGCCGATCACCTGATTCTGGGCCGCCTCATGCGCACCACTGCGGATATACATGATTGTGCCTGCGAGTTTCTGCTCCGGCTGTACCGGCTGCAGATGCGGATCAATCACACGGGCGGGCTTCAGTCGATCGCCACGTGAAATCTCGGTAAAGGCTTTGGTGACAATGCCGCGCTGCACACCGCCCTGCCCAGACTGGATCTCTACCTGACCAAGATGCTCGACCAGCAGCCCCATCTTTTCACCGCTTTGGGGATTGATGATCACATCCGTCGTGCGGAACACATCAAACAGTGTGCCGACTGGTGCGGGCTGATCCAGCTTCACATAAACACGGTCATGAATGCCGTAATTCAACCGCTCATCGGGTGAAGCCAGCAGATGCCCCACGCCCTGCTCCTGTTCCGGCAGGATAAAATCCTGACGCTCCAGAGCCGTCATCAGCATGGCGGTGTCGGTGTTTGCCGCAAGCCTCTCTACAGGCCGGACAATCACCTGCGGCATCGGCCTGACTGTGGTCAGTCCACTCTGATGATTGGGATCAAACCAGATTTTATTACCCGGATAGATCAGGTCGGGATTGGTGATATAGAGGTTCTTTTCCCAGATGTGCAGCCACTGCATCGGCTCTTTGAAAAAATAGTTGGCAATATCCCACAGCGTATCGCCTTTCTTCACGATATAAGGTTGTGGCAGGTCGCTCTTTACGCTCGCAGCACCGGGCTGCGCCGGGCCGGCAGCAGCCGGCAGCGTGGCTACAGGTATCAGCAACAGCGTCGCGACCAGTGCCGGTAGCAGTATCTGTCTAAACTTCATCAGTTCCTCCCGCATCAATAGAGAGCAGCAGCCCCCGCTCAGTCAGCGTGTTGTGTATAGCCTTGTTCATGGCTGTGCCTTCCGGTCCTGTGCCGTGGTCGGCTCCGTGCCATCGAGCAGGCGTTTAATATTCGAGGCATGTTTCAGTGTCACCAGTGATGCGATAAGCATACCCACTATCAGCGCCGGTATTGAGCCTCCGGTCAGGCCGACCAGCAGCGGCAGCGCGAGTGCAGCCAGAATGGATGCCAGCGATACATAGTGACTGAGCTTCATCAGCACAAACCATAACAGCAGGCCAATAACTGCCACCAGCGGCTGCCAGGGGAGCATCACGCCGAGCATCGTTGCCACACCTTTGCCACCTTTAAAGCGCAGATAGACAGGAAAAAGGTGACCGATAAATGTCGCTGCCGCCACCACCCCGATCCATAGTTCGGAGAGCCCGGCATAGATGGCCAGTGCGACCGGAATCACCCCTTTGATAATATCGGCCAGCAGCGTCAGTGCGCCCGCCAGCTTGCCGCCGGTACGCATGGCGTTAGTAGCACCGATATTGCCGCTGCCATGCTCTCGCGGGTCGCGATTGCTCAATACTTTGGTCAATAACAAGCCGAACGGGATAGCACCGAGCAGATATGCGGCAAGGACCGCGCCAGTCAGCGTGAGGCTCAAACGCTACCCTTGCGGTAGTGCTGCCGCGAAACATCCATTTGCTGCTGCAGTGTCTCAGCCTGATTGCCAAAAATGAAGGTGGGCAATATCTGTTCAAGACGTGCTGGCACACCGAATAGTGCAGGGAAAGGCTCGCCCGTGGCGATATTGTCATGCTCCAGCAGTGTCAGCTGATCCATGGTAAACAGCGGGGTTGGCAGCAGACTACCGAAACCGGCCATCAGACCGGCAATGGTCAATGGTACGGGGATCAGCTTGCGTTTCAGGCCCAGCTCATCGAGCATCATCTGCAGCAGCTGATTGAAACTGTAGGCAACCGGGCCTGCCAGCTCATAACGCTGTCCGGCGGTATGGCGGTTGCCGATAGCCGTAACGAAGGCGCGTGCCACATCTTCCACCCATACCGGCTGGAAAAGCGTGCCACCGCAAATCACCGGCATCACCGGCAGGGCACTCATCGCCTTGAATTTATTGAAAAAGGAGTCGCCGGCGCCGTAAATGATGGAGGGACAAAATATTGTCCAGTTCGATCCAAAACCGGGTACGCGCGCCTCAGCCTCGCCCTTGGTCGTAGCATAGATGCTCTCCGGCACAGCACCGGCGCCAAGCGCGCTCATGTGCAGGTACTGGCCTACGCCGGCTATCCGGCAAGCGGCAAGCACATGTTCAACACCGTCAACATGCGCAGCCTGAAAACTGTAGCGGCCACGCTCAAACAGCAGACCAACCAGATAGATCACGGTATCACAACCTGAAACCGCCTCATCGATACCGCGCCCGTCTACGACATCCACCTTTTTCATGCGCACGCCATCAATCAGCATATCACGGGCCCGTTCCGGATGGCGGCAGCCCACCGTGACCTGATGACCGGCTGCCACAGCCTGTTTCGCAATGGCCCGCCCGACAAATCCGCTACCACCGATAATGCAAACACGTTGTCCCATCGATTTATCCCCTCCGCATCTGATTTGGTGTAAGTATGTCCTGCATCACGCCAAGGTCAATCTACCGTGGGAAAAAGGTCACCGTGCCGCCTGCAAAGCAGCGTCGTTTCATCAGACAGCCTGCCTCAGCGCCAGAGCATAGACCCAGACCAGCACGATGGCGGCAGAAGAAAAGCTGAGCAATGAGAGCCCGCACATACCCCAGGCCGCACCCCGCTTATCCACCTTGTACGCCTGCCAGGCAAACCATGCGGCGAACAGGCCGATCGGGATGGAAAGCAGCAGAAACAGTATAACCAGCATGGCACGATACTATGGTTTTAACAGCGTCAGGCACAGTGCCGCAACACGGCACTTCGTCTGAACCACGCCTGAATCAGCATGAAGCCCCTCTCTGCCGCCTTCCCGCCTTGATCATACGCCCTTAAGCTGCTCAATCAGCAGGGCCAACTCCTGCAGCAGCCCGGAGGAGCCCTGCAGATAATCGTGAGAAAAATCCCGGTACTGCTCTTGCATCTCCTGCTCGATCGCCATGCGCGCGACATCTTCCGGCAACAACTGCTCCCGCATCATGGCCAGATCATGCAGCATACCTGTGCAATCCTGAAACAGTACCAGCTGCTGCACCACGCATGCCGCCCGTTCATCCGATGCGGTAAAGGGTTCTAGCAGGTAGCGCAATCGCTTGCCCCAGATGCGACTGCGATGCATGTGCCGGTCATCGGTCACGTCAACGATCTCACGCAACGACGCTGCAAACGCATCAGACAGCACCTGCAAGACACAGGCCGCGCGGCAGGCAAAAGATTCGTTCAGGCCGCCATCGCCAGCTTTACCTGCCGCCGTGATGACCAGATCCAGCCGGTGGGCCAGCCGATGCCAGCCTGCGGGAAACGGGGCCGTTTTCCGGTGGGGGCATTCACTGTAACCATGTTGTTTCATCCATTGATTTTGCACATCAGCATCGCGAAAGGCATTGGTTACCTTGATGTAGCGCTTTAAACCTTTCAGCAGCTTCTGATCGGGAAGTGGCAGCAGCCCCGGCAGCGAGAGCCATGTGTGCAGACGGCGTACCGCCACCCTGAACTGATGCACCGTCTCCGGCTCCCGGCTATCCAGACGCCGGTGAGCGTCGCGTGCATTCGCCAGCAACAGCTGCAAATAGCCGACAACAAACTGCCGCCACGGTTGCTGCACATCAGGCACGGCTTTGTGCTTCATATCATAATGCAGTGATTCGGAAGCGGCAGCTTCGGCACGCTACTCCAATGACCGGTGTGGCAAGGAAACCAGCACCGAGCAGGGGGCATGGCGCACCACGCGCTCGGCCGTTGAGCCAATCAGCAGGTGCTCTATAGCTCCCTGTACGCCCTGCCTGCCAATCACTATCAGATCGGCAGGCAGGGAGGTTGCAAATTCACAGATGACACCGGCAGGCTCTCCCATCGACTCGAGCAGATGCGTCGTTACGCTAAAATCCGCAGCTTCTGCCTGTGCCTGCAGCCGCCGCTTTGCCCCGGCACGTATCGCAGTGGTGATTTCATCCAACGGAGAAATGGCAATCATATCTGTTTCGAAAAACACAGCCGGCTCCATCACATGCAGCAGGTGCACTGTGCCATGATTCTGCCGGGCCATGATCACAGCCCGGCGCAGGGCTTCTGAAGATGCTTCAGAAAAATCGGTTGGTACTAGTATATTGCCATCTCGAATCATGACGGGCTCCCGTTGACTGATCTGGCTTGATTATAGCCGAAACTTACCGGCAGCGTTCATTTAATTATCCTGCGACAGCGCCTCTAGTCAGCGAGAGCAAGGCGCGAAGGTTCTGCTTTCAGCGTAGACAGATAGGCGACAATATCTTTCGCATCCTGCCCGCAGCTGTTCTGGCTGGGCATTGTTGTTCTGGCCGTATTAGACCCGGTCAGCTCTTTCACGGCCCTGCCGGAGTTACAGACCCAGTCAGTCAGAGCGGCTTCATCCCAGCTGAAACTGGCCTGTGCCAGCGTCTTGCTATATTTATATCCCTCGGACTTGCCTGCCTGCTGGCCCAGAACACCGAAGAGGGTGGGCCCAAATTTACCCTTCTGATTCGCCTCAAATGTATGGCACAGCTGACACTTCCGGCTCAGGTCATGACCGCGCGCCACATTGGTCGCGGGTGCAGGCGAGAGCGAGGCCAGCTGTACCGGCTCGGCAGCACTACGGCTGACGCGGCTGGCAGGCTTGTGTGTGACCGAAGGGGGAGTACGTGCAAGCCTAGGTGCAGGCGAGTGATTCCGACTGGCGACAGTCCGTGGCTTGCTTGTCATGGCAGCCTTAGTTGCTACGGTCGGAGGCCCGGAGGATGCAGCCGCAGTGTCCTGATCAGCAGGGGCACCCATATCGATCGACAACGCCGCCAGCTTTTCTGCGCTGATCACATGCTTGGCCAATCTCTCGGCATCAATTTTTTCCTGCATGGCTTTACCGGCAATATCCTGCTGGATTTCCACCTGAATGCGCGCCGCCTGCAGTGCCTTGGCCTTTTCTACAACGACTTCCTCTGCCAGAGACTGCTCTAATGCCGCCTGCAGCAAGCTTGCCCGTGCCGCCTCAACCCGCTCACGGGTAAGTGCTGCCCAGCGGGCCTTGCTCTCGGCATTTTTCTTCAACATCTCGGTCTCTTTTTCCATACCGGCGATGACCGCCCTGACTGCGGCACGCTTCACCGCAGCCTGCTGAACGGCTATCTGTTTGTTGTTGTCGGCGGTCTCGACCGCTCTTCTGGCGCCCATAGCCTGATCCACCACCGTCTGTATTTCGGCGATTTTTTTAGCCGCCATGGCATCCGGCGATTGGCTGCGCTGATCGTCCGCACTGCCGCAAGCAGTGAGTGCCCCGGCAATCATGACGCTGAAAATCCATACATATCTCTTCATTTACGGCTCCTGCAATACATCATTACAGGGCGCACACTAGTTATGCAGAGCCATCTGCCTGTGACGAAGATTACAGATTCAGGAAGGTCTGGGCAGGCGGGAGAGGCAGTCGAGTGCAGCCAGCTTGTAGCACTCCGCCAGCGTCGGGTAATTGAACACATTACTGACCAGATCATGCACAGTACCGTTAAAATGCATCAGCAGCTGACCGGTATGGATCAGCTCACTGGCCGATTCACCGACGATATGCACACCGATCAGCTTGTGTGACTGGGCATCAACAATCAGCTTTACCAGGCCTGCTGTATCGCCGATAATCTGGCCGCGGGCGGTCTCCTTGAAGTGGCCGCGCCCGACCACATAATCAAGATGCTCTTTTTTGGCCTCTTTTTCTGTTTTGCCGACCCATGAAATCTCCGGAATGGCATAGATCGCCATCGGCAGATTTTTCGCCATCACATGCGTCTTGCCGCTAAAGGCATGCAGTACAGCGGCGCGCCCCTGCTCCATACCTGTTGATGCCAGTGCCGGCCAGCCGATCAGATCACCTACTGCATAGATATTCGCAACACTGGTCTGGAAGTCGGCATTGACGGCAATCCAGCCCTGATCCAGCTCAAGCCCGATTTTCGGGATATTCAGCCCCTGCGAGTTCGGTTCACGACCAAGGGCATAGAGTACAGCCTCGGCATAGAGTTTTTTGCCCGACTCCAGCAATGTCAGCGTGCGCCCCTCCTCTATACTCACCGCTGTCACGCGCTCGCGCATATGAAATTCAACACCCATGCCGGCAAAAGAGTCGGCCAGCACGCCAACCACATCTTCGCTGAGGTAGGCGAGCAGCTGCTCGTGTGAGTCAACAACGGTCACCTCAACACCGAGTGCGGCAAAGATCGATACGAATTCACAACCGATGACGCCGCCACCAACCACCACCAGACTTTTGGGCAGCTTTTTCAGGTTGAGAATCGAGGTCGAATCGAGCACGGTTTTTTTATCGAACGGGATGTGTGACGGACGACGCGGTCTGGAACCGGTAGCCAGCAGAATCACATCGGCGGTAAGTAGTCTCGACGCACCGGACGAATCCGTGACCGCCAGCGTATGCGCATCAACAAAGGAGGCTTCTCCGGGAATCAGGCTGACACCCGATTTAAGCAGCCGCTTCACAATCACCGACTCCTGCTGGGTGACCACCAGATCCTTGCGCCGGACGGCCTCGGCCATAACGCCGTAACGCGCGGTACGCGAGGCCTCACGCATGCCCTGCGTACCCGTTCTGGAGGCAAGGTAAGCCGCTTCACGCAGCGCCTTGCTGGGAATGGTGCCGGTCTGCAAACCTGCGCCACCGATGCTCGGCTTGCGCTCGATGATGGCGGCTTTTTTACCCATGCGGGCCGCCTGCCAGGCGGCGTGTTGTCCGGCAGGTCCCGAACCGACAATGAGGATATCGTAATCCATTATTTCATCGGCTGGAATTCTGATGGATCCTGCCCGGCCATATGTTCGTAAGTCGCCCAGCGCAGATCGGCAGACTCCTGTGCCAGCTGCATCAACCGCTCGGCCTCAACCGGATGCGTCTTCTGCAGCAGTTTGTAGCGCATTTCGGTGTAGGCGTAATCCCTGACCTTCATCGTTGGTGCCGGTGAATCGAGCACAAACGGCCGCTTGCCTGCCTGACGCAGCATCGGGTTGTAACGGATCAGCGGCCAGTAGCCGGAGGCGACGGCCATATCCTGCTGATGCAGCCCCTGTGTCATATCGATGCCGTGCGCAATGCAGTGGCTGTAGGCCAGAATAATCGACGGGCCCGGATAATCCTCTGCCTCGCGCATGGCCAGCAGCGTCTGCTGCGGGTTACCGCCCATGGCCACTCGGGCCACGTAGACATTACCGTAGGAGATCGCCTGCAGTGCCAGATCCTTCTTGCCGACCGGCTTGCCGGCGGAAGCAAATTTGGCCGTGGCGCCGATCGGGGTCGATTTGGAGGCCTGACCACCGGTGTTGGAGTAGACCTCGGTATCGAGCACCAGTACATTGATATTGCGCCCGCTGGCCAGTGCATGGTCGAGTCCTGCCGAACCGATATCGTAGGCCCAGCCATCGCCACCGATCAACCAGACGCTGCGGCGTACCAGATGATCGACAACGGTAAGCAGGTTTTTGGCGCGCGGATCATCCATGCCGGCCAGCACCAGTTTCAGCTTCTCCACCCGCTGCCGCTGCTGCGTAACCTCATAACCGATACTCTGATCGGCATGGATCAGCGCATCGACAAAGGCGGGATCCAGGCAGTCGCGCATCTGCATCAGCACCTGCTTGGCCATATCGGTATGGTGATCGGCCGCTATGCGCATGCCGAGACCGAACTCCGCATTGTCTTCAAACAACGAGTTCGACCAGGCCGGGCCCCTGCCATCCTTGTTCACCGTCCACGGTGTTGCCGGCAGATTGCCGCCATAGATGGATGAACAGCCGGTGGCGTTGGCGACCAGCAGGCGCGGGCCGAAGAGCTGGGTTAACAGGCGCACATAGGGTGTTTCGCCACAACCTGAGCAGGCACCGGAAAACTCGAACAGCGGCTCGAGGAACTGGGCACCACGCACGGATGAGTAATCGATGGTGGCGCGATCGTTGTAGGGAATGGTTTCAAAGAAGGCGACATCCTTACGTCCCTGCTCCAGCAGCGGCGCCTTGGCGGTCATATTGATCGCCTTGCGTGTCTTGCTGGCATCATCCAGATCATAGGCAGGGCAGGCATGCACGCACATTTCGCAACCGGTGCAGTCCTCCTGATAGATCTCCAGCGTGTAGCGGGTCTCCGGAAAGCCGCGCGCCGATACCGGGGCGGATGGAAAACCGTCGGGAGCATGTTGCAGATGATCCTCGTGGTAGAACTTGGCGCGAATCACACTATGCGGGCAGACAAATGAGCAGTTGCCGCACTGGATGCAGAGATCGGGCTCCCACAAAGGCACGAAATCGGAAATATTGCGCTTCTCCCACTGCGCGGAACCGGATGGGTAAGTACCATCCACCGGAATCATCGAGACCGGCAGATCATCGCCCTTGCCGGCCAGCATCGGTGCGATCACGTCCTGGATGAATGCCGGCGCCTGTACCGGCACCATCAGATCCATACGGCGGTGGCTGGTGACAGCATCGGTGACATCCACCTTGTGCATGTGATCGAGTGCAGCATCCACCGCCTTGAAATTCTGCGCAACCACATCCGTGCCTTTGCGGGCGTAGGTCTTCTCGATGGCGAGCTTGATCTGGGCAATCGCTTCATCACGCGGCAGCACGCCGGAGAGGGCGAAGAAACAGGTCTGCATGATGGTGTTGATGCGCCGCCCCATGCCGGCTTCGCGGGCGACGGTCGAGGCATCAATGACATAGAAGTTGATCTGTTTATCGATCATCGCCTGCTGGGCGCTTTGCGGCAGCTCGTCCCAGACCAGGTCAGCCGGCGTCGGGCTGTTGAGCAGGAATACGGCATGTTGCGCCGCCTTATCCAGCATCTCGACCTGGGTGATAAAACTGGCCTTGTGGCAGGCGATAAAATTGGCCGAATCGACAAGGTAGGGGGCGCGGATCGGGTCGGCACCAAAGCGCAGATGCGACACGGTCTGCGAACCGGCTTTTTTGGAGTCGTAAACAAAATACCCCTGACAGTTGAGCGGGGTATTCTCACCGATAATCTTGATGCTGTTCTTGTTGGCCGAGACCGTACCGTCGGAGCCGAGTCCGTAGAACAGGGCGCGGGTTACACCGGCCGGTTCAATATTGAAACTGCGATCATAGGTAAGGCTGGTATGGGTCACATCATCGTTAATACCGATGGTGAAGTTATTTTTCGGCTGCGCTTTGGTGAGCTCGTCGAACACGGCCTTGACCATGGCCGGCGTAAACTCCTTGGAGGAGAGGCCGTAGCGGCCGCCGATAATGCGTGGCAGTGCCGGCAGCTCACCGATCATCACCGATTCAGCCAGCGAAGCCATCACATCCTGATAGAGCGGTTCGCCAAATGCCCCCGGCTCCTTGGTGCGATCGAGCACAGCGATCTTTGTCACCGTTGCCGGCAGTGCTGACAGCAGATGCTGGCGTGAAAACGGACGGAAGAGTCGCACATTGATGACGCCTAGTCTGGCCCCTTGGGCGTTGAGCACCTTGATGGTCTCAGCCACCGTCTCTGTGCCGGAGCCCATGATCACGATCACATGCTCGGCATCATCCGCACCGGTATAATCAAATAATCGGTACTGCCGGCCGGTCAGCCCGGCGAGCTGGTCCATCGTATCCTGCACGATACCCGGTACCGCATTGTAATAGGCGTTGGAACTTTCACGCCCCTGAAAATAGACATCCGGATTCTGCGCCGTACCGCGAATGAACGGATTATCCGGATTCAGGCCGCGCCGGCGATGAGCATAGACCAGCTCATCGTCGATCATGGCCCGGATCTGATCATCGGAGATCAGGCTTATCTTGTTGATTTCATGCGAGGTGCGGAAACCGTCGAAGAAATTCATGAATGGCACGCGCGCCTTCAAGGTGGCGGCATGCGTGATCAGGGCGGCATCATGCGCCTCCTGCACCGAGGCGGAGGAGAGGATGGCAAAACCGGTGGAGCGGGCCGCCATCACATCCTGATGGTCGCCGAAGATGGAGAGTGCCTGTGTGGCCAGCGAGCGGGCGGCCACATGAAAGACGGTGGAGGTGAGCTCACCGGCAATCTTGTACATATTGGGGATCATCAACAGCAATCCCTGCGAGGCGGTGAATGTCGTGGTCAGGGCACCCGTCTGCAGCGCCCCGTGGGCGGTACCGGCAGCACCGCCCTCGGACTGCAGCTCAATCACCACAGGCACCTGACCCCAGATATTCTCCTTGCCCTGAGCCGACCACTGATCACACAGCTCGGCCATGTCGGAAGAGGGGGTAATCGGATAGATCGAGCAGACTTCGTTGACCCGGTAGGCGATATGGGCGACACCGGTACCGCCGTCGCAAGTGATCTGTTTGGCTTTGTATTTATCCGTCATCGTAGCCGCCCCTATTCCTGAACTGCACGGTCAGCATCTTCACTGACCATCTCAATGGCATGGCACGGGCACTGCTCGAAACAGGAGGCGCAGCCGGTGCATTTGTCGTAGTCGTACGCGTAACGTTTACCTTTACCCAGCTTGATAATCGCATCTTCCGGACAGGAGCCGTAGCAACCATCACATTCAAAGCAGTTGCCGCACGACAGACAACGCCTGGCTTCAAAGAGCGCCTCTTTTTCACTATAACCCTGCAGGATCTCCTGAAAACCGCCCAGACGCTGCTCCGGTGTAAGCTCACCCTGTGAGCGTTTCGGCGCTTCGGTACTGTACCAGAGCTGCAGCTTGTCATGTTCTACAATCGGATGTTTGGCAGCCGGCTCATAGAGATCGCCGCGCAGCCATGCATCGATATAACGGGCGGCCTTTTTACCGTGGCCGGTGGCGATGGTGACCGAGCGCTCGGATGGCACCATATCGCCGCCGGCGAAGACGCCGGCAGCACCGGTCATCATGTTCGGCCCGACAACCACCGTGCCATCACGGTTGAATTCAATGCCCTCCACCTTCTTCAAAAAGCCGGTATCGGTCTCCTGACCAACGGCCATAATCAACGCATCGGTCTCCAGTGTCTCGGTTCTGCCTGTCGGCTGCGGGCGGCCGTTCTCGTCCAGCTCCATCACTTCAACCGTCATCGTGGTGCAGTCGATCTCCTTGATGGTGCGCAACCAGTTGATCTTGACGCCCTCTTCGATCGCCTCATCCGCTTCAAAATCATGCGCCGGCATACTGGCGCGATCGCGGCGGTAGATGATGACAGCCTCTTCGGCACCCAGTCGCTTGGCCGTACGCGCCGCATCCATAGCGGTGTTGCCTCCGCCATAGATCGCAACCCTGCGTCCCAGCTTCAGGTCTTCGCCGTTCTCCACGCTTTTGAGGAAGCTGACCGCATCGAGCATCTTGCGTGCATCGCGGCTCGGAATATCAATATTTTTACTCAGGTGGGCACCAACCGCAACGAATACGGCATCAAAGCCGCCCTCCGTTTTCGCCTGCTCAATATCGTCGACACGGCAGTCCAGCACGATCTTCACGCCCATATCAACCACGCGCTGAATCTCCTGATTGAGCTCTTTGCGCGGCATGCGGTAGGCCGGGATGCCGAAATGGATCATGCCGCCGGCAAATGGGCCTGCCTCACGAATTTCCACTTCATGGCCAAGCCGAATCAGATGATAGGCTGCGGATAGGCCGGATGGTCCTGCACCAACAATCAGCACGCGTTTGCCGCCGGCAGGTGCTGTGAACTCCGGCTTCCAGCCTTTCTCCATCGCCAGATCGCCAAGGAAGCGCTCTACTGCATGGATACTGACTTCCTGATCGGTATAAGCACGATTACAGGATGTCTCACACGGGTGATAACAGACCCGGCCATGAATGGCCGGAAACGGGTTATTCTCCAGCAACTTCTGCCAGGCGGCCTCATATTCACCGGCCTGCGCCAGCGCCAGCCATGCCTGAATATCTTCACCGGCAGGACAGGCGTGATTACAGGGGGGCAGGAAATCCATGTAGACCGGCTTGCGCGAGCGGTGCGCGCCGGTGCCTGCATCATGTTTGGTCATGTCCAGGTTGCCAGTCATGTATTTTTTCGAAGTCATAATGTTACTCTCCCAGTCAGGGGTGTGCGTACATTTTTCGGCAAGCAACTATAATGCAAAAAGATGCGAAAGAGTATATAAGAATCAGGGTTATTGCAGCGACCATGCCAAAGCGGCCGCACAGCCCCGCCCCGGAAGTAAGATACCCTGTCACCGTTCATCCATACCGTGATCCCTGATACCTCTTCCGCCCGGCGACTCAGCTGGCAGCCCGGCACTCACGGCAAGAAAAACTCACTGTCCGATCATGTGCACAATAATCTTGTTTGCCGGGTAGGGGCTGGAACCTTTTCTCAGCACCACACGCGCTTTACTGACGTCAGTCAGCACCGCCAGCAGTGATTCGGCCAGGCCCTTGTAACTTTTATCGTAATAAAAAACCGTTGTCGTGTCGGCCATACTCATTTTTTCAGATGGTGCCGGATATTTCCCCTTGAACCCCTTCTCAGCCAGTGCCTGTGTCACCGCCTGCTGCAGCTCGGGCGCAATTTGTGCATTATATATATCGAGATCGACACTGGCAGCTGTCGCCTCAATCGGCCTTACCTTACCCCTTGTTTCGGGTTTCGCGGCTGCTGTTTTCGCACGGCTAGTGCTCGCCGCTCCGGCCGTAAGCCTGTTATCCAGGCGGCGGACCTGCGCCTCAAGGTCGCCGACACGGGTATTGGCATCGTCCAGCGCTTCGCGCAGGCGGCTGTTTTCCTGCAGCAGACTATCCCGGCCCTTGATCGCCAGCTCGGCATCCACCAGCTGTTGAATGGTTTTCATTTTGATGTCTGTGATATCATTTTTTGCCAGCTGCAGTTGATCTTTTGTATCCCTGAGGCTGCTTTCCAGACCGGCAAGATTATTCTGACGGTAATTGACCACACCGGACACCAGCGCGAGGACAAGTGCTGTGATGGCAATAATAACAGTAATATTTTCTGTTGGTTTGCTCTGGTTTTCTTCAGACATATCGTGTCACTCCGGTAGATAGATAAATTGCAGTTAAAAAAATAGCCCGGCATTACCGGGCTATTGATTGTTTCAATCACAACAGGGGATGGGCTTTAGTTTCTTACCAGATGAATTTCAGCCCTGCGGTTTCTTTGCCGACCCGCATCTGTTGTATTGTCTGCCACATAATTACTGGCTCCAAAGCCCACTGCACGAACCACATCCTTGGCAATGCCGGCAGCAATCAGCGCCTGAGCCACATTGGTCGCGCGCGCATGACTCAGCGCCATATTGGTCTGGTACGGGTGGCGCGATGTGTGCCTGTGGCCGGGGTAGCCGCCGATCGGCTCGTTATCGGTATAGCCGCGCACTTCAATGGTCTGTGCCCTCGGCTTGGAGAGGAATTTTTCAGCCAGACGCTTAAGGGCACTGCGTGACTCGCGGGTCAGCTCCATATAGCCGGAGCGAAATGATACGGTGACCCATAAACGGTCTGTCGGGGCAGCCTGATCCTCTTCTGCCTGTGGACTCGACGCGGCTTTGCTGTCCGCGATCTCCTGCTTCACCTGCTTCAGCGATTCCCGCAGGGCTGCAACCTCAGTTCCCAGCTGTTGGTTTTCACTGGCCAGCTGCTGATTCTCGGCTGGCGCTACCGGCTCATCCGGACCAAAAATAGCCTCAATGGTGCTGCAAGACGACAGCATCAGTAATAAAGCGACACACAGTAATCTAAATCTGTACATTGTTAAAAACTCCCCGGCAATTCCCCGACTGCTGAAACAATAGATGACATTTTTCTATTCAGCAAGAATTTTCTCCGGTACCGCCATGCAATTTCCGCTGAGTTCAGATGGCTCTACACCGACGCTGTTTAGAAACGGCGTGGAATATGTTTTGCATATAGCGGGCCAATTTTTAATAATGGGCCACTATTGCGCTCACGTCCTGAAGAAAACCGGCCCCATCACGGCTCTATGGCAACCTTTCGGGTGAATGCCCCGCTATGCTATACATACAGGCATATCAGTCACCGGCACGTGCAGAGAATATGGAGAAGATCATGAGATTAATATTTGCCATCATAGGCCTGCTTGCCTGTGCCACTGCGGCCTCGGCTGAAACGCGTTATATCGTTGATCAGGCCACACTGCCTATGCGATCCGGCCAAAGCCTCTCATTCAAAATTACCGCCATGCTACCCAGCGGTATGGCGGTAGAGGTTCTGGAGCAATCGGAAGCGGGCTACTCGCGCATACGCACGCCAACCGGCAAGGATGGGTGGATTCTCAGCCGCTACCTGATGAACACTCCGGCCGCTCGTGATCGGCTGGTACGGGCCGAGATGGAACTGGCCAAACTCAATGAGTTGAAACAGCAGAAAAAAACAGTCGAGGCTGAACGGGATCAACTGCTCAGCACCAAAAGCCGGTTGGAGAAGGAGCTGGGGCATATCAGCGAAACAGCGGCCAATGCCGTGGAGATTGCAGCCGAGAACAGCGCGCTGAAGGAGACTACTGCCGCAGCCGAACAGGAGCTGGAGTCGCTGCGCCAGCAGACCAGAGACATTCGTAACGGCGCCCAGCAGCGCTGGTTTATGCTCGGCGGCGGTGCGATTCTGCTCGGCATCCTGCTTGGTCTGATCCTCCCGCGCATGAAAGTACGGCGCAAATCGCAATGGGGCGGCTACTGATCAACGCAGGCAAGCAGAGCGAATTGTCTGGTCAGTCGGGCAATTCAGGCTAGCATTCGCACATGGCCATAGTGAACCGCCGGGCACGGCATGAATATCATATCCTGGAAAACCTCGAGACCGGCATGATCCTGACCGGGCCGGAAGTGAAATCCATCCGGCAGGGGCTGGCCAACCTGGCCGAGGCGCACTGTATTATCCGCAACGGCCGCATGCTGCTGATCGGCTGTCATATCAGCCCGTACAAGCCGGCCGCCATGAACAACCCGCACGACCCCACCCGCTCGCGCCAGCTGCTGCTCAACAAACGAGAGCTGGAACGTCTGGTCGGCAGACTCAAGGAGAGCGGCCTGACCATCGTACCGCTCAAGCTCTATTTTAACGCCCGCGGCTTTGCCAAGCTGGAAGTAGGCCTGGCCCGCGGCAAAAAGATGCATGATAAACGCGCTGCCACCAAAGAACGTGACGTCAAACGCGACCTGCAACGCAGCTACAAAATGTAATTTATCCAGACTCCGGACACCGGCGATAGTGAGCCGGACGCCGGGCATGTAGGCTCGCCCCATGATCAATGTCCTGTTCGGCATGGCCGCAATTATCCTGACCGGCATCGTCTGGCGACTGGTGCTTGGCGGCAAATCCGCCGATACCATGCGCAGCCATCTGGCGCAGGCCGTCTACCATATCTTTTTACCGGCGCTTGTCGTGCATGTGCTGTGGCAGTTTCCTGTTGGCCTGAACACGCTGCGTGTGCCGATCGTTGCCGCACTCGCCGTACTGCTATCGCTGCTGGTCGCATTCCTGCTCTATGGCAATGGCAAACTGGTGCGCGCCTTTATGCCGGGCAATGCCAACAAAGCCACCGGCGCGCTGTTGCTCGCCTGCGCCTTCGGCAACTTCTCCTATCTGGGCCTGCCCGTACTCAGCCAGACCTTCGGCACCTGGGCACAGGTGGTCGCCATCCATTTCGATCTGCTCGCCAGCACCCCGATCCTGTTTACCGTCGGTATTATTCTGGCCCGCTATTACGGCACGGGCGGCGAAGGCATGCACCCGCTGATCAGTCTGATCAAGGTGCCCGCCATCTGGGCGGCACTGGCCGGACTCATGCTCAGCGTCTTTGCCGTACCGATGCCCGCATGGCTGGACGAATCCCTCGGCACGCTGGGCGCTGCGGTTGTGCCGCTGATGCTGCTCTCGGTGGGCATGGCGCTGCGCTGGCAGACCGGCTGGCTACCGCGTATTCCCGTGCTGCTGCCTGTACTGGTGATTCAGCTGCTCTTGATGCCGCTGATCGCCTGGGGCGCCGCTATCGGCGTCGGCATGCCGGATAAATTGCTGGCACCGGTGGTTATCGAAGGTGCCATGCCGACCATGGTGCTGGGGCTGGTGATCTGCGACCGCTTCAAACTCGATGTCGCGCTCTATGCCGAGGCGGTCACGCTGACCACGCTATTGTCACTGCTTACCCTGCCACTGTGGTTGCAACTGCTCTCCTGATCGACATCTGCTTCAGCAACCAAAAAGATACTTATTCCCGCTAACAGGCTATGCTTACACAAGTAAGTACGCATAAGTCAGAATCGTTCCACTGATTCAATGTGTAAATTGTGGGGATTGGATAGGGCATAAAATGAAATTCAGCTTCAATATGGAAGATGCGGGTCAGGTATTTGTGGGTGCATTTGCGCTGGCAGTGCCCATTTCCTTTTCAGAAGAGGCATGGCGATTAGGAGAAACACTGCCTCTTCCTAATTTGGTTATGCTCTTCGTGCTCTCGGTTGTATTTCTTGCCCTTTTCACCTACCAAAGTGTGTTTCAGAATAATATTAAATCCCGATTATCCGTATTCATTTTTCGCATCGTGATCGCCTACTTGATGACAGCGTTAGTTGTTGGCCTGGTTTTGCTCTGCCTGGATAAACTGCCTCTGCTGGATGACCCTATAACATCCTTGAGGCGCATTATAGTGATCTCTATGCCCGCATCTATGGGTGCAATTATTGTCGATAGTTTTGACAAAGAGTGAGGCAGGACGATGAGGCTGTACCACTTTCTGAACGAACAGTTCGGATTGGAGAGCATCGATCGGCGGCGTCTGAAAGTCGCGAGAATCAATGAACGCAACGACCCATTTGAATTTTCAAGCGTCAATTTTGGAGATGAAGCTATCAGGCGAGCTTTTGGGGTGATGAAGCAAGATCTGGCGGCAAGGCGAGGGCTGCTGTGCTTTAGCTCCAAATGGAAAAATCCTGTCATGTGGAGTCACTATGCCGAGAAACATCGGGGCCTTTGCCTCGGTTTCGATGTCGACGATGAGTCAATTGGTGAGGTTTCGTACTCTGGCAAACGATTGGTGGTCGAGCTCGAACAGCTGAAATCTCCCAAAGAATTTCGACCCGAGGAGGCTAGGAAGCTGCTTTTCACAAAGTATGCCCACTGGAGCTACGAGAATGAGTTTCGGGCGTTCGTTACCCTTGACGAGATGGATACAGATACCGGCCTATACTTTGCAAGGTTCTCAGATAAACTGAACTTAAAGCAGGTTATTGTTGGAGCAGAGTCGTCGATTACACGTGAACACCTTTCTGCGACACTTGGTGAGGAGCTTCGGCAAGTTGAAACATTCAAAGCCAAGCTGGCATTCAGATCCTTTTCGGTGGTCAGACAGAGGGATGCTGCACTGTGGGCATAGTCGCATGGTCAGCAATAAACATTCGAATACGAAGGAAGAAGCCTAGTTCCAACCATCAATCTTTGTGGTGATGTTCAAGATTTGAGACTCGACAACCCAGACGAAGTGAATATAACCCTGAAACGCCGGATTCCTGTAGCGAAAATCAGACAAAGGGCAGGGCCAGCAGTGCCAGGCATGACTTATTGATTTATCAGCGTCCAAAAAAACAAGACCTGTGTTTCAGCTGTCGGCCTCATCTTGCACAATGGTAACATAAACGTTACTATTGGCGCCATGAAGGTCGTAGAATATGTCCGAACAGACGACTCGATACCTTTCAAAAGGTGGTTCGACCATTTGGATGCGCAGTCCGCTGCAAAAGTAACAGTTCCACTCGCCCGGCTGGAACAGGGCAACACGTCAATATCAAGTGGTTTGCAGGCATTGGTGAATACAGGATCAACTGGGGCCCCGGCTATAGAATATACCTGGCTCGGGAAGGCACCTCCCTGATCATCCTTTTCGGCGGCGGAACAAAAAAAGGGCAGCGACAAGATATAGAGAAGGCAACACAGCTTTTTCGTGAATATAAGAGTCGCAAGCAAGGCAGGTGAATCATGCTGACAAGAAGCTATAGAGATACGATTAACGAGCGCGCTCTTGAAGACAATGCGTTCGCCACAGCATTGTTGGATGAGGCTATTTCACTGTTTCTGAATGGCGAGTCCGATATGGCACGCCTGATCCTTCGGGATCTGGTCAATGCCACGGTCGGATTTGAAGAGCTGGCTCTGGCAGTGAACAAGCCAAGCAAAAGCCTGCACCGGATGCTTTCAGCCAAGGGCAACCCGACCATGGATAACCTGACAAAAATATTCAGCGTACTGAAAAACAGACTGCGTGTTGATTTTGAAGTGCACACAGTCGCTCATGCCTGAGTTAACCTGGATCGCTAGAAAACGCCCGAGGCTTGTAGTACAGATCAGATAAAGGGCAGGGCCAGCAACGAGTAGCGGATCAGTTTGCCGATGGTGACCAGAATCAGGAATGGCACGATGCCGCAGCGCAACAGCCCTGCCGCCAGACATAACGGATCGCCGACAATCGGCAGCCAGGCAAAGAGCAGTGCAGGCTTGCCGTAGGCTGCAAACCAGCGCTCGGCCCGCTCACTCTGCGCCTCGGAGATGCGCAGCCATTTTTTGTGAATCGCAGCATTGCCGAGCCGCCCCATGGCGTAGGTGATCAGGCTGCCCAGCACATTGCCGACCGTGGCGATCAGCACCAACGCTAGCGCATCGCTGCCCTCATTCAGGCGATAGAGCAGCAGTGCTTCGGAGCCGCCGGGAAACAGCGTCGAAGAGATCAGTGCCGAAAAAAAGAGTGTCCAATCCATGCCGGCAGGCTAACCAGCTGCTATGCTCCGTGCATGGTTTACCGCTTTGACTCCCCGCTTGGCCCGATCGATTACGACTGGAGTGGCGCCATCTGCTCCAGTTTACAGCTGACGCCGGACACGGAAGCAGTGAACACGGGTAACGATCCGGTCGCGCAGTGGCTGCACGCCTATTTTGAGGGCCGTATCACTCCGCTACCGCCGCTGGCGGCTCCCGCCACACCGTTCCAGCAGAAAATGCGCGCTGGTCTGCTCGCTATCCCGTTCGGCGAGGTGCGCAGCTACGGAGAGCTGGCCACAGCACTCGGCACCGCACCGCGCGCCATGGGGCAGGCGCTGGGCGCAAACCCGCTGCCGCTGCTGATACCGTGCCACCGCGTGGTGGCGGCCAACGGCCTGGGCGGTTTTGCCTGTGGTGTGGCATGGAAAAAAAAGCTGCTCGATTTCGAGTCAGGTTTTTCAGCGCCGCATTGAGCTGTTAGGGTCCGCCAAACTAATCACGAGGTGACAGATGACTGTAGCAACAGCACGCCATATTCTGGTAGATACAGAAGCACAATGCGCAGAGCTCAAGGCAGAGATTGAAGGCGGCGCAGACTTCGCTGACGTAGCCAAGGCACACTCCAACTGCCCGTCCGGCCGCAGTGGCGGTGATCTGGGCGAATTCGGCCCGGGCATGATGGTGCCGGAGTTCGACAAGGTCGTATTTTCCGCCGAAGTAGGCACCGTACAGGGGCCGGTTAAAACCCAGTTCGGTTATCACCTGCTGGAAGTCACCAGCCGCAGCTAAACAGTGTAAGCGGACGGGGCGGTTATCGCCCTGTCCGTTTGTCTCACTGCTTTTTCATCCCTTGCAACCGTGCTAAAACACAGCTGCACAGATCACCATAGAGCGCCATCGCCTTGCCATTCGGCCAGTAAATGCGGACGATTTCACCCCTCTCATCCCGGCGCAGTGTAATAATCGGGGCGGCTATATCAGTCTCAATTGACGTCGCCCATGCACCCTCTTCGCTTAACAGATGACCACGAAGCAGCAGAGGCGTGAGTCAGCCCGATTCAGCCATCCAGCATTGATTTTCTCTCTTTCAGTTGCAGGGCAATAGCATCGGCCGGCAGCGGCGGGCTGGAGAGATAGCCCAGCATCCCGTCGGAATCATGATCGCGCAGGAACTGTAATTGATCGCTGGTCTCCACACCTTCCGCGACCACCTGATGATTGAGGATATGGCCCATGGCGATAATGGCATTGGCAATCTGGCCGCTGTCGCTCTCCTGCCCGATCTGGTTGACCAGTGAGCGGTTCATCTTCAATTCGTGGATGGCCATACTCTTCAGCGACTGCAGCGAGAAAAAACCGGAGCCGAAATTATCGATGGTTATTTTCACGCCCAGCGCATTCAACTCGTTCATGGTTTGTGAGACGGCAGCACCATGCAGCATCAGGTCCCCTTCACTGATCTCCAGCTCAAGCATGCCGGCATCAAGCCGGCTCTGCTGCAAAATGCGCATCACCAGATCCTTGAAGCCGGCATGCCTTAACTGCTCGGCCGTCACATTCACCGATACCGGCACAATGGGCAGTCCGGCCTCCTGCCATGTCCGATTCTGCCGGCAGGCATGGCGCAGCACCCATTCACCAATCGCCACAATCAGCCCGGTCCTGTTGGCCAGCGGCAGGAACTGGTCGGGCATGACAATGCCCGCATCGCCCCTGTCCCAGCGCAACAGGGCATGCGTACCGGTAATCAGGCCATGCTTCAGATCAACCTTGGGCTGGTAATAGACCACCAACTCATCATTGCTAATAGCCTGACGCAGTGCCTTTTCCAGATCCAGCTCATCATCCCGCCCGCCGACCACGCCCTCAGCGTCGCCCCGGAAAACGCAGTAACGGTTGCGCCCCATCTCCTTGGCCTGATACATCGCGGCATCCGCCAGCCGCATAAAGGTTTCCGTATCGCTGTAGTCATGCGTCTCAACGCAGATACCAATGCTGATGCCGAGCACATAACGACTCTCCTTGAGTATCATCGGCTCCTGAATGACGGCAATAATCTTGTCGGCGAGTGTGCAGGCGGACTGTTCCGAACCGATATCACCGAGAATAATACTGAACTCATCGCCGCCGATCCTGGCCAGCGTATCGGTTTCACGAATACAACCGAGCAGCCTTCTGCCGACTTCAATAAGGGCCTTATCGCCCCACTCATGACCAAGCTCATCGTTGATCGGCTTGAAGTAATCCAGATCCATGAACAGCACTGCCATCGCTGTCTGACTGCGACGGGCTTGTGCAATAGCCTGTTTCAGGCGGTCATAGTAGAGGCTGCGGTTGGGCAGGCCAGTGAGCAGGTCCGTATAGGCCATCTGCGTAATTTTTTCCTCATTCTGCTTATGCTCGGAGATGTCGGCGATAAAACCGAGAAACTCCAGCTGTCCATGTTGATCCTTCGCCAGCCTGACCTCATCACCTACCCAAAAATAGTGGCCATCCTTGTGCTGAAAACGGTATTCAAAACGATTACTGCCCTGCTCAACGGCACGCTGCAGCTCACTGCATACATGCTCGAGATCCTCCGGGTGAACGCAGTCCAGACGAAAACGAGGCTCACTGGTGAACGTCTCAGCATCATAGCCGCAGAGCCGCATCACATTATCGCTGATAAATGTCGTGGCGAAATCTTGCGAAATATTCGAGGCATAAATAACAGCCGCCGTTGATGTAAGCAGGAAATTCAAACGCTCATTGGCTTTGCGTATCTGTGTTTCACTCTGCTGCAACCGCTGATAGATCGCCTGAAAATCCTGCAGACGCTGGTTCTCCTGCTGCAGCGCGCGAAAATCCAGCCAGTGTTTAACGCTATGCACCAGCTCATGCGGATTGACCGGTTTTTCAAGGTATTCCACGGCTCCCTGACGCAGGGCATCAATGGTGTTCTCCTTGTCGGCAAAACCGGACATCATAATCACAGGGCAGCCCGGCTGATGTTCACGGATATAGGCCAGAATATCGAGACCGGACCTGCCGACCAGCTGGATGTCGAGCAGGGCGATATCCAGCGATGAATCGATCAGTGGAATGGCCTGATCATAGCCTTCGGCTGCACAGACGAGGAATCCCGCCTGCTCCAGAAACTGACCATATGCCTCTCTGATCGATTCCTGATCTTCTACAATGAGGCTTCTGGACTGCTTCACATGCCCCCCGGTATCAACTCACACAGCCTGACCCCGGCCACCACCGGCAAGAGCCTGCTGTACGCAGAGAGCATAGCACAGGTGGTGTAATTTGCTAGGCTGAGCGCATACGCAACATCATTCTATTTTCGCACCATACAGGGTGACACGGGGAGTGATTCATGAGCAAGGCAGCAGGGTGGGTTGAACATCTTGGTCTGGTCAAACATCCGGAGGGCGGCTGGTACAAAGAGGTATACCGCTCGGCCGAATCTGTGGATGCGGCAGCACTGCCCGAGCGTTTTGACGGCAAGCGCTGCTTCAGCACCAGCATCTATTTTCTGCTCAGCGGCGATGAATGCTCGCACTTTCATCGCATCAAACAGGATGAGTTATGGCACTTTTATGATGGCGACGGCTTGAGCGTGCATGTGATCGATGCTGCCGGCAACTACACCGTCAAGAAGCTAGGGCGCCATCCGGAGCAGGGCGAGGCCTTCCAGCAACTGGTGGCGGCCGGTGACTGGTTCGGTGCACAAGTGACAAACGGTGGCTATGCGCTGGTGGGATGTACCGTTGCGCCCGGATTTGATTTTGCCGATTTCGAGATGGCAGACCGGCATGCGTTGCTGGCCCGCTTCCCCCAACACCGCACAGTCATTGAGCGGCTGAGCCGAACATGATCGCCGAATCGGCTGTGGAGCGCATCACCCTTCGTGGCCGGGAATTCCATATCAAACGGGACGACCTGATTGATCCGCTGCTCTCCGGCAATAAATATCGCAAGCTCTACAGCCTGATTCACACACCGGCAGATCAATACAGGCGCATTGTCTCCTATGGCGGCACACAGTCCAATGCCATGCTCTCCATCGCCGCCCTGTGCCGGCAGAAGGGGTGGCATTTTGATTACACGGCCAAAACAGTGGCTTCACACCTGAAGCTGGCGCCGTCCGGTAATTTGCGGGTAGCGCTTGCGCTCGGCATGCGGCTGCATGAAGTGGCCCCGGAGCAGTATCAAGCCGCCGTGCAGTTGCTGCAGGCAGAGAGCAAGCCATCCACCCTCCTTGTGCCACAGGGAGGGGCCGATCCGCTGGCCCGGGCCGGCATCGACATACTGGCCCGTGAGATCAGTCAATGGCAGCAGCGCCAACAGATAACAGGGCTACATGTCGTCACGCCATCCGGTACGGGCACAACCGCCTACTATCTGGTGCGTATTCCGGTGAAGTCGGCACCTGATTCCAGTCGAACGCGACACCCTATTCCGGTGAAGTCGACACCCCCTTTGGGAGCCTGTTG
>PFXI01000016.1:0-45668 GCA_002791575.1 Zetaproteobacteria bacterium CG_4_9_14_3_um_filter_54_145
TGTCGACTTCACCGGAATCAGGTGCCGACTTCAATCGGAATGGGGTGCCGCGTTCCAGCGGAATCAGGTGTCACGTTCGACCGGAATACGCAGGTTGCAAGTGTCCACTCCCTTAAAGTCTGAGAAAGAAGACTCAGCGAAGGTAGTAAGACAAGCGTTGTCTGAGAGGAGAGTCGCTCTTTTATCCAAAGTGTTGTGTAGGTTTTTCCGGTGCCGCATGCCATGATCAACTGACCACGCTCGGCATTTCTAAATCCAGCCTCGACTGCATCAATGGCCTTGGCTTGATGAGGCCGTGGTTCGGGGCATGGCTTACGCTTTGCTGTTCTGATTTCCGATATGTGATCAGGGTATTCAATAGCAGCTTGTTCAAATGCAGCGTTGAGATAGAGTGTTACCGGCTTGTGCTGAGCGTTACAGACTTGTCTGGCGTTGGCTCCGATCCGGTCAGTCGAAGCGATAAGCAATCTTCTGTCGATACCCGCTCTGTTGGATTCACTTAAGAATGTGTCCACATCTGCTTTGGTAATTGAATACTCAGGCGCATAGCATTTGGCCTGCACTGCCCAGATATCGCCATTCCGATGTTTAAAAACAAGATCAATGCCGCAATCACGGCCCCATCTTTCCGGGTATTCATCCCACAGCCAAATCTGCTCAACCTGAGTTGACCATTCAGGTTCATTCATCAGGAACCATTTGACGAAAAGCTCAAACTGTTGTCCCTTTTTTTCAGGGTTAAATGAACTTAAAAGTTTTGCGAAAGATGCCATGCTCTTACTGTAGTAACACCTTCATGACTTAACAATAAACGTTGCCGCAATTGAGGAAAGAATTTACTGCTTGTTTTCGTTCAGGCTAAGATCGAGCGAGAGTGTATGCATCGGCACCGATTGTTCCCGGCGCCATTCGTAAACGGTTGTGTAGGCGATAACATGCTGCACATAGCGCCGTGTTTCATTGTACGGAATCGCCTCTACCCATATATCACTGCTATCGAACGGGGTGCGTTCCAGCCACTGGCTGACCCGATACGGTCCGGCATTATACGCGGTAGCGGCCAGTGCCAGATGATCGCCGAAGCGGGATTTCATGTCGGCCAGGTAGCGCGAGCCCAGGCGAATATTGACGGCGGGTGAGAAGAGCGCCTCATGCCCGGTGTGCAACTTGATCTGTTTGGCGACCATTTGGGCGGTCTTCGGCATCAGTTGCATCAGACCACGCGCACCGGCAGGGGAGAGCGCCTGCCGGTTGAATAGTGATTCCTGCCGGATAACGCCCCAGATTGATGCCGGATTAAGTCCGGTCTCTTTTGCCGCCTGCATGACATCGGCTTCGAAATGCAGCGGGAAGCGCTCTTCCAGCGCATTCATCTTCCCGGCCCGGAAGGCAGCCCGAATAGCCTGATCGGGCCAGTTCCAGGCTGTTGCCATGATTGCAGCCGATTGCCATATCTCCCGACTGGAGCCGGCCAGTGTTGTATCCCATTCCCGGTTCGCCTTGTGGTAGCTTGCCAGAGCCAACCACTCATAAGCACGCTGGATGCCCGGCAACTTGTCCAGATTCTGCATCAGTGCAGGCGAGCCATCGATGGTTTCATTGCCAAAGCTGTAGGGCCGGTCAATGCGCTCTGCACTGAGGAAGCTGTAGTAACCGCGGCTGTCGGCAAGTCCTGAAAAAATAGTTTTTGCCTGCTCGCTATCGCCGCTCTCCTGCAGTGCACAGGCCTGCCAGTACTGCCAGCGGGCCTGCTGCCGCTCGTCTGCTGGCATGGCATGAATGGTTTGCAGCATCCGCGCCCAGTCGTGCTGTAGCATATAGAGGCGCGCCAGCCACCCCCGTGTCTCCTCATTCTGCGCTGTTGCAGGCAGATCATTCAGCCACGTTGCGGCAACCTGCATATGGCGCTTGGCAGCGCGGAGAGCAATCTGCCTCTCCATGGCATTGTAGAAGCCATCCATGCCGTCGAAGTGAATACGTTTTTTCAGTGATTGCAGGGCTGTATGTGCCAGCAGAGGATCGGCTCTGGCCAGTCGGCTCAGTCCGTCATCCATCATTGCCTTCGACAGCGTGATGTTGCCGCTCCCGGGGTGAGTGAGTGATGGCGGCCAGTGGCCAAACCGGGCCTGCGGGTCTGCCTGCAGTTTGCGCCAGTAGTGCAACCACTGTTGCTGTTGCCCGCCGCGGCTCAGGGCTTTCACCTGCCTCCAATGGCCACTGCCGGCCAGGCGAATAATGCGGGTTAAGCGCTCGCTCTGGTTCGGGTGCCCATGCTTGCGCCATGCTTTATGTAGTGGTTCGGATACCTGCGTCAGGCTGTCGCCATCCAGCCAGCGGCTGCCGAACTGCTGTAGTGCGGCATCTGTTTTACCCGCGTGCCAGTCGGCCATCATGGCAATTTCAGAGAGCTTTGAGCCTAAGCGCGGATGGGTCTGAAGCTGCTTTGCTACCGCTGTCCATTTGCCGCGTTCCGCCAGATCCACTACCCAAGCCTTGCGCAGGTCATTCGCTTCAGGAATGTCGGCGAATTTTTCCAGCGTGGCCGAGATATCGTCATCAGCGCCGGTTTTCAGCAGTTTGCGGGCCTGCCAGATATCCAGATAGGGGGTGAGCGGGTAATCTGCCAGTTTCTCTTTCAGCGCGGTAAAGGTGTGCATCTGATGCCTGTCCAGTGCCTTGTGAGCCTGTTGAAACCAGTTGCGTTGCTGCTCAATGCTTGACGCCTGCACTGCAGGTGTACACACAAAGCATAACGCAATGGTCCATAACATGATCCGCATTCTTGAACCCCTTTCCTGACTGCACGACCAGCTTAGTTGGCTTTTGTGACTTTCGCCAGTGCCGCTACCCTACGTACTACCCGGCCTGATGAAAGGCCAGTGATTCTACCACCTGACCGCCCTTGAAATGTTCCTCGACGATGCGGTCGATACCGGCTTCATCCAGGCGGCAATACCATACGCCTTCCGGATGCACGACCATGATCGGCCCCTCGCAGCAGACGCCCAGACAACCAGCGCGGTTGACGCGCACGGCATCCGGATCACCCATGGTCAGTCCGGCATCGGCAACGCGTTTTTTCAGGTAGTTGAGCAGCGGCAGATTTTCGCCGCAACTTTTACCGCAGCACATGATGGCGTGGCGTTTATAGGGGGGGATTGTCGGTTTATTCAAAACTCATCTCTCCATATGGTGCGTGATGCAACGACATCGCCGATAATGACAATAGCCGGTGACTGCGCCTGCAGTTGGCCTGCGGCAGCAGCCTGCAAGCTGCCGATAGTTGTCTGTTCGTGGTCAGTAGTTGCGGCGTGAATAATAGCGACTGCCGTTTGTGCATCCAGTCCGGCCTTGAGCAGACAGGATGCGATACGCTCCAGATTGCGTGCGCCCATATAGAAGACCAGTACAGGAAAGGCACGCACCAGAGCCGGCCAGTCCATACGGCTATCATCGTTGGCTTCATGACCGGTGAGAAAGGCCAGTGTGGCATTCACCGAGCGATCGGTGACCGGTATGCCTGCCATGGCAGGGGCTGCCACGCCTGCGGTGATGCCGGGAATGATACGAAACGCGATGCCGAGTTTTGCCAGTGCACGCACCTCTTCACCACCGCGCCCGAAGACAAACGGATCGCCGCCCTTCAGACGCACAACCCGTTTGCCGGCCTGCGCCAGTTCAATCAGCAGATCGCAGATATCATCCTGGCTGGCCGAGGGGCGACCGCCGCGTTTGCCGGCAGCAATGATTTCGGCGCTGTCTGCCGCCATGGCCAGCACCTCATCGGAGACGAGTGCATCATGCACAATCACATCGCAGTCGGCGATCAGGCTGGCGGCAGCCAGCGTCAGCAGGCTGGCCGCTCCCGGGCCTGCGCCGACCAGTGCCACCTCACCCGCTCTGAGTGGTGCATCCAGCTTCATATCCGCTCCTTCAGGCAGTCGGCGATCAGTGCAGGAAAACCTTCATGCTTAGAGATCACCGGGTTCATGATGATCTCATATCCGTCAGCCATGCGACGTAGCCTGTCTAAAGTACGCCCCTCGAACAACAGTAACGGCTGTATGATGACAGGATCAATCGCCTGCTCGCGCCAATGTTTTAGCACAGCCTGTACCGATGGTTCGGAGTGCATCGAGGCCAATGCAACCTGGCTGCAGCGTTTGTTCTGCGCATGCAGTGCCGCCGCCAACGTTTCAAAACCACCAAAGCGGTAGAGCGCAAACAGTCCATTCACCCGTCGGGATTGCTGTGTGACCAGATCATAGGCAAAACCGGCTATCGCCCCGGCATGGGCCGCCAGCGGCGGCAGCAGGGTGCAGCACGAACTGGCCACCAGACGTGGAATATCATCCCTGACATGACTGCCTTCACCGACGAACAGCGGCAGTACGCGCGCCCCGTCAGGCAGCTTTTCATCGTCGATAAAGGATACGCCGACAGCTTCACCGAGCAGGCTGGATACCGTTTCGGCCAGCGACTGAACCTGTTCGGCATGGCTGGCAGCGGATGAGCCGTGGGCTAATAGTATGTTCATAGATCCTTCCTCAGGTTTCTCACGCAAAGATGCAATGTAGGCAACGTTATCGCCGGGCGCCATCCCCGGAGGTGCTATTTGGGCTTTCGCTGTCTGCTTTGTTGCTCAAGCCGTTGGCCATGCGAGCGAAAGTCCGAGTAGCGGCAAGCATCAGTGGCGCATACAACATATGGCCAGGTGCAGGAGAGTAGCGCGCGCTAAATTTTTTGAAATATATCAATGCGCGCCGGAGGCAGGTTGGCCCAGACCACATGTTTACTGACATGGCGGAAGCCGGCATCAAACGCCTCATGGTGCTTTATCAGGTCGTATGTGAACTGCACAAAATAACCTCCGGGCCGAAGCTTTTTTTGCGCAGCTGCCAATATCTCACTTACAGTAGCAACGGGTATGCTTTTTAATGGCAGCGAAGAGATGATGGCGCAAACCTTGCGATCAAGATCTGTGATGTCAGCGGCAGAAGCGTTGATCACATGCACCGCCGGGAATCGGTTCTTCAAATGCAGGCATAACTGCCCGGAGAGCTCGAACACATACAGGTTGTCAGGAGAAAAACCGGTATCCAGCAGTGCCTTTGTCATAGGCCCTGTGCCGGCGCCGAATTCCACCACCACTTCGGTCTCCAGAGGTAACAGTTTTACCATTTGTGCTGCCAGGTAGCGTGAGCTTGGCACCAGAGCCCCGACTGCTTTGGGGTTTCTAAGCAAGGCGCGCGTAAGCCGAATATGGTTCAGCACTGCCCGGTTACCTCGGCGGCAGGAGCAGCATATCTGACCAGTCTGCCCCATGAGACTATCCCCATCAAAAAAACCTCCGTGTTTTTTCTACATCACCGGTGAACGACGCGCGCATCCTGCATGTTTGTTTTCAGTTCACATTGACTGAAGCACTGATCGATTTTGAATGGTAGTGCGGACGTGGTATGAATGCAGCAAAGTTCAGTTGAAGGCGATCAAGCGTCGCTGCGAACAGCGCTCAGAAGCCGAGTATAAATGCTTAAACGATGAGGATTCGTTTGTTTGGCCGTCCATAGAACACCTCCCGCCAAGGTCCCAATCTGTTCGGTTTGGCGTCACCCCTGATTGTTGTGATTGATCAGGTTGATGACCACTTTCACGATGGTGTCTTTCTCCACCGGGCGACTTTCTGCAATTAACAGCGTCAGCGCCACCAGTGCATTGTCGGGAATGCGCTTCGAGCCATTCAGCCGATAGAGCCGCTTGTGACCAGCCATAAAGCAGAGAAATATTGCTGCTGCAATGCGTTTGTTGCCATCACTGAAGGCATGATTCTTAACGACGAAGTAGAGTAGGTTTGCAGCCTTTTCTTCCACGCTCGGGTAGACATCCTTACCATCGAACGTCTGATCAATTGCCCCCAAGGCACTCCTGAAGCCCTGGTCTTTTTCCAAACCGAACAGGCCATCGAACTCGCCCCTCATGGAGGAGACCACCTGCATTGCCGCATCATAATCGAGAATAAAGCTGGTTGGCTTTGAAATTCCGTTCAAATCCAGGCTGCCATGATCATAGCGGTCCAGTGTGGTCAAAGCATAGGCGTAGTCTGCGATTACCTTGAGCAGACCTTTTGCCTCATCTTCACCCACAGCCTGATGTGCTACAGTTTTCTCCAGCAGGGCGACCGTATCGCGCAGAGCCATCAGCTTCTTATTTTGCTCCTGCAGACGCTTCTCATTCAGCGCATAACCGCGAGTAAGATAATCCTTCAGAATCTTGTTTGCCCACTGGCGGAATTGGGTCCCGCGAAGTGATTTTACGCGATAGCCAACAGAGATGATTACATCCAAACTGAAAAACCTGACTGGCTTGTCAGAACCAGCAATGTGCAAATTTTGCACATTGCTTTCTTTTTCCAGTTCTCCTTCCTTGAATACATTATTGATATGTTTGGTGATTACAGAACGCTCCCTACCAAACAGGTCTGCTATCTGCACCTGCGAAAGCCAAACTGTTTCTTCATACAGCCGTACTTCAGTTACAGCTGAACCATCATCAGTCTGATAAATCAGGATTTCGCTTCCGTATTTTTCATTCATGTTCGGGTACTCCAATACAGATGCCAGTATGCCCTTCGGGGTTTATTAATTCAAAACTCAATGCCCTGCGTGGCGGAGATGCCGGATTCATAGGCATGTTTCAACATCTTCATTTCGGTAACGGTGTCGGCTACCCCGATCACTTCGGGGGCAGCACCCCGGCCGGTGAGAATCATATGCATCCACTTCGGCTTCTCATCACGGATAAAGGCGGCAATCTCCTCACCGGAGATCCAGCCGTAGCCGGAGCAGTAGTTGATCTCGTCGAAAACCAGCAGGTCAAATTCCTGCGACCGCACCTTCTCCTTGCACAGCTCCCAGATCTCACGGCTGGTTTTGATATCCTGCTCCGGATTTTTGGTGTCCCAGGTAAAGCCGTCACCAAGTGCATGCCACTCGATATTGTCGAACTGCTTTGCGGCACGCTCTTCGCCGGTTTTCCATTTGCCCTTGATAAACTGGATCACACACACCTTCATGCCCCAGCCGGCAGCACGAAAGGCTACGCCGAATGCACTGGATGATTTACCTTTGCCTTCGCCGGTATGCACCAGCACGACGCCCTGGCGTTTATCACGTGATTTCATGGATGCCTTCTTCTTGCATCCATGCACCCATGGACGTTCATCGAAAAATGTTCAGGATGAACATTTTGTGTCTTCATAAATCATCTCCTCCATAATCGGGAACCAGTACAGCCCCCTGACCAACTACCGGTGCGTTAAACAGTTGCGACAGCCGCTCACTGTCGAACAGTTGTGTTGCTGTGCCATATTCTGCGGCACCCTTGCCATCAATCAGAATCAGGTGATCGGCAATCGCCATCGCCTGTTGCAGATCGTGCAATACGGTAACAATGGCACGCCCATGCGCTTTTTGCGCTTTGAGCATATGAATGCATTGAATCTGATGTTTGAGATCAAGATGTGCCGTCGGCTCATCAAGCAGCCAGACGGGCGTGTCGCGCAGCATCAGCGCTGCCAGCTCTGTACGCTGGCGCTCGCCACTGGAGAGCTCACCCAGTGGCCGCTCCAGCAGTGGTGTGATGTCCATGGCCGCGGCCGTCGCCTCGATATTGCTGCCTGCTTCACCGGCGGCAAGAACAAGACGCTGTTTGACTGTGAGGCCGAACTCGGTGGGCGGCAGATCACCCTGCCAGGCGATTTGCCGGGTCAACTCACTACGCCTGTATGCGGACAGTGGTTTTCCTGCCACATCGATATTGCCGCCTGCCGGGATCAGCCCGGCCATGGCCAGCAGCAGGCTCGATTTGCCGGCCCCGTTAGGGCCGAGTACAACGACTACCTCGCCAGCATGAAACGGGCAGCTGAGAGCTGAGAGCAGCGTTGAGCCACCACGCTCTACCGTCAGATTGGCAAGCATCATCACGATACTCATCTAGTTGCGCCTCAGCAGCAGGAACAGGAATACCGGGACGCCGATCATGGCGGTAAGGATACCCACCGGCAGTTCAGCCGGAGCAATGATTGTGCGGGCAGCCGAGTCCGCCAGCACCAGCAGCAGGCCGCCGCCGATGGCAGAGGCGGGCAGTACAGCCCTGTGCAGGGAGCCGAAGATAAGCCGCATCAGATGCGGAATCACCAGCCCGACAAAACCGATGGTGCCGGCTGCCGTCACCGCCAGTGCAGTCACTGCAGATGCCAGTAGCAGCAGGCGTAAGCGCAGCCGTTTAACATCCACACCCAGTGCCTCGGCATGGCGCTCGCCGAGCAGCAGCTTGTCGAGTGCACCGGAGAGGATAAGACCGCAGGCCAGGGCTATAACCCATGCCAGCAGGAGCAGTGTAACAGGCAGATCGGAGTGGGAGAGGTCTCCCATCATCCATGAAAAGGCACGGAACAGCCCCTGCTCGGGCAACAGCGCCAACAACAGGGCCAGCACGGCCGACCAGAATGCCGCCAGCACCACACCGGCCAGTAACATACGGTTCGGCCCCAGACGCGAGAAAAACAGCACCGCAACAATACCGACCCAGGCGCCAATAAAGGCGCCGGCCGACATGACCCATGTCGACTCGGGCATAAACATCAGGCCGGTCACCGCTCCGGCCGATGCGGAACCTGCCACACCCAGCACATAGGGCTCAGCCAGCGGGTTACCGAGCAAGACCTGAAACCAGGCACCTGCCAGCGCCAGCAGGCCGCCAACAGCAAAAGCCGTGAGCAAGCGCGGCAGTCTCAGCTCCCACAGAATGGTGTTTTCCAATCCATTGCCGGCATGGAATGGATTGATCCAGGTGTCGCCTGCTCCAAGGCCGATCAACAGGCAGGCGGCAATGGCGCAGGCAAGGGCGAACCAGCGCAGCGTCATGGCAGTGCCGCCGCGATCATGCACCAATGCTTGCCGGACTCATCTCCGTGACGATCGAGGCGCGCGAACCATACATGGGCGTTCTCGATCAGCGTGATGGGCATCGTTGCAGCTCCATCGTGTTCATTTCACCACCTTAGCGATCCGCTTCAGCCAATCGAGTGCGCCGGGCGTCGATGCCCAGATGGCGCGGGCGCATTCGCGGTAGTTCCACGCTTCACCCTCGCTGCCGATTGAGATATAGCCGGGGTAAAGGTTTGTCGGCTCTTTCATGCGCTTGCGCTGCAATGCATCAGGAATACGCGGGGAGTGCGTGATAGCCTCGATCAGCCGTTTGTTCGCGGCATGCTCCTTGCCCAACCGAAACAGGGCCAGCGCATGACCGAAATTGATACTGACATCGAAGTCTTCCGGATAGTGCGCGCACAGCGCTACGGTGTCATCGTTGCACCCCAGCCGCAGGTAGGTGTTCACCACCTCGCTGCGCATCCCCTGATTGTCGTTCGGGTTCAGTCGCAACAACCACTCGCGCATCTCCAACGCCGTTTTGTCTTCATTCAAATTTTCCATGGTATCGGCAAGAAAGCCGATGACGCGCAGTGCCGGCCGGTTCTCCATGATTGCCCAAACCAGCGGCTGCTCCGGTTGCATCGGAATCAGCGACTTGACCTGAAGCATCGCCAGCATGATCAATGGCTGGAAGGTGATGACCGGGTTGGGGCCATCAAGCTGATAAACCGATTGAATCAAATCACCGATCACCACGATGCTGCCTGCCAGTTCCGGATGTTTTTCGAGCATTTCCAACCACGGATTCGGCTGCTCCCACATCTCCTCATTTTGACAGATCAGATCGTTCCACTGCCCAAGCAGTTTGGCGCTCGCCCGGTTTTTTGGCACGATTTGGCAGCAATCATCAAAGATGTGCATTTTCTCCATGGCTTCGGGCGGCTTCTTTATCGCCTGCTGCAGCCATGTGACCAGATGCCCGACGCCCGGCGTCAATTGATCATGCAGTGCACCCATCGTTGAAGAGGTATCGGAAATCATTCCCTGAATCATGTCTATGAGTTCGTCGAGTTCACCGCTCCGGTTCATGCCGTTCAGACGCTTAAGCCAGTATTTTCCGCGCTGCTGCATCTGATCGACCTTGCCCTGTTGCATCAGCAGCAGCAATTCCAGATGACTGAGCGCCGGATTGTTGGGATCCAGCCGCTGGGCCTGCTGGAAACAGGCCCACGCCTCATCATTCTTACCCTGATCGCCCAGAATACAGCACTGACGATGCAATGCGGTTGCCTGCAACACCTTGTTCGGATGGGCCATGAAGCGTCTGATCAGGGCACTCTTTTTGCGCGGCTTGTCCAGCAGATCGCATAGCTCAAACATGGCATCGAGCGCTGTTTCATCACGGTGATCCAGCTTCGCGTCGTCCTGCCTGAAGATCGGCTCCAGCATCATCAGGGCGCGGTTTGCCATATCTTCATCTTCACGCATCCATGTTGATGCAATGATCCCCAGCGCCATATGCGGCAGGTGCAGCCATGCCTGTTTCAGCTCAGCCTGGGTTCCGATCTCCAGCATGATGGCAGTCATGAGACCGGAGGAAATTTCAGGTATGCCTTCACGCCCCATGCGCGCGCAGCACTGTTTGAATTTTCTGCCGGAGCCACACAGACAGGGATCATTGCGTTTGGGCTCAGGGAGGGGGAGCGGTCGAAAATCATTCGACGGCAGTGGCGTGATATTCCAAATCTGAATAGCGAACAATCGCGCTACCCGGCGCAACTCTTCAGCGTTCTCAATATTCAGGTGCTCGAAAAAAGCGAAGAAATTTTCAGTGGCCAGAAATGAGAAATAATCAATAAACCGCTGTGCATCGGGATCGCAATTGCGTATATGGTTTGCCGCCTCGCGCAGCATATCCTGGAAGTCATCAATGAATTCATCGCTCAACTCATCGTCCATCATATCCATTGTCACTTGCCCTCCATCACCATCAATTCTTGTGTTCGCTCAACCAATTTCGTATCAGCCTTTTGATTTATCTGCATCTTGTTACAACCCTGGATATCATGCGCAAAACAAGACCAGGCACCACTACTCAATACGTAAGCGGTATTCGCCTTATCTATGCCCAACGAATTGTCGGTTCGTTTTGAATAATCGTCATTGGCTTTGGTTGAAATGTTTTTGTCTGCTCCCATTTCCCAAACAGAACAGCCAATAGGCACCCATGCATTCCCGGAGACGACATCCAAAATGCCATCGTATCCAAACTTCTGAATGCCCTCCCCTGAAGGGAAATCAATTCTTGAGGTTTGATCTAATTTTACTGTCGCAGTTATCAATCTACGAACAAGCTCTGGCAATGAAGATCGAGCATCTAAAGTCTCTGCCCACCGTGCAATATCAGTTCCATCAATCTGTTTCATGTCAATATTACTGGATGAAAATTCATCCGCCGATTCGAACATCGAAAAGATGATTTTTTGATACTCGTCCAACTCAATTTGTGACTCACTGCGTCCCATTTTGGAAAACAGAGATAAAAGCTGCGCATGTTGCGTAAATTACTGGCGTCAAAACCTTTACCGAACTCGGCTGTCAGTTGTTTGGAAAGCGTTTGCAACTGCTGCTTGCCATAGGCTGCGCGGCTGTTGCCCTGCTGTTCATGTTCGACGATTAAACGGCCAATCTGCCAATAGCTTTGCACCATGACCTGATTGACGGCCTGCTGCACCTGATAGCGTGCCTGCCGGATGATTTCGGCAATGTCCCGGAAGAGCAGGTGTGCATCATCTGTAGACGGCTGTTTTATATTTATCTGCTCACTCAAACAACACCCCCCCTTAAAACAGAGTGACTTTATGCGCTTTGCCGAGATCAGCAAGCAGGCAGCTTATCATGGCCTGAGCTCACTGCTCTGCCGGTTTAGTGGCGAGGTAAGCAGGGGAGCCAGCAGCTCCGGTTTCAGGTTAGCCTCAAGACTGTCGGCCAGCAGATCGAGTGAGGCGAGTGTTCGTTCGCGCTGATCCTTACCATCGCTGGCGGCAAAGCCGATCCCGGCAAGCCACGCCTTGCGAAAACCACCCTGCTCGAAGAGGCCGTGCAGGTAGCTGCCCCAAACCAGCCCGTCTTCCGATCTGCATGCAAACGGAAAGAGTGCCGCATCGCTGTCTGATTCGCCGTGATGAATCTCGTAGCCTGTGACCCGTTCGCCGGTAAAACAGGCAGATGGCCGGTCCACTCTGGTCAGCTTTTTCTGCGCGCGCATCGTGGTTGCAAGCGGCAGCCAGCCGAGTCCTTCGGCACTGCCGCCCTCCACGCCATCATCTTCAATCACCATGCCGAGCATCTGCATGCCGCCGCAGATGCCCAGCACTTTGCCGTCGTAGCGCAGGTGGCGTGCCAGCGCCGGCACAAAGCCGCTCTGACGCAGCCATGCAAGATCCGAGGCCACATGCTTGGAGCCGGGCAGGATAATCAGGTCGGCAGCATGCAGCTCTTTGGCCGAACGGACAAAGCGCAGGCTTACACCGGCCTCCGATGCCAGCGGATCAATATCGTCATGGTTCGACATGCGCGGCAAGGCAATCACGGCTATGTGAAACAGGTCGGATGAAAGATGGGAGATGCTAGATGCCGTATGCCGGTAGGGGGCATCCTCTTCCGGCAGCTCCAGTGCTAGCCAGGGAATCACACCGGCAACCGGTCGCTCTGTTTTCTGCTCCAGCCAGACCAGTGCATCATCGAGCAGGGCGAGGTTGCCGCGAAAGCGGTTGATCAGCAGTGCCTTTACCCGTGCATTCTCGGAATCGGAGAGGATAGCAAGTGAGCCGGTGAGGGCTGCAAATACGCCGCCGCAATCGATGTCGCCCACCAGCCAGACAGGCACATCAGCCGCTTCGGCAAAGCCCATATTGGCAATGTCACCCTCGCGCAGGTTCGGCTCGGCCGGTGAGCCTGCCCCCTCAACAATCACTACATCGTATTGGGCCTGCAGCAGTGCAAACGACTCCAGCACCATCTGCAGCCAGCCGATGCGATCTTCCCGGAAGCGGCTGGCATGCAGCGCTCCGACAACCTGACCACGCACAACCAGTTGCGCCTGCTCATCGGCTTCCGGTTTGATCAGTACAGGATTCATATGCACGCTCGGCTCAATGCCACAGGCAAACGCCTGTAGTGCCTGGGCACGCCCGATTTCGCCACCATCAATGGTGACGGCCGCATTATTACTCATATTTTGTGGTTTAAATGGCGCCACGCGCACGCCGTTTCTGGCCAGCAGTCGGCACAAGCCTGCGACCAGCACCGACTTACCTACCCCGGAAGCGGTTCCCTGAATCATCAGGCTTTTCATGGGTTAAACCGTAAAGCACGCAAAGGTGCGCGAAGGAATATCTGATAGGTGACAGATAGTATGCTATTGGCGGTCATGCCGTAGGTTGAAGTTATTAACATCATGGATTTTGCCTTGCCTCTGCGTTCCTTTGCGTCCTCTGCGGTGGAAGGTTTTTGTTCTGCAGCGCCTGCTGCAACAACTCCAGGCCGTCGAGCAGGCGCGGGCCGGGGCGGTGCAGCAGGTCGGGGTTAATGGCGGCAAAACGGATGTTCCCCTTGCCCAGCCACTGCTCCCAGAATGCGCGCCGGCCTTCAATATCGCGTTTTTCCAGCGGAATGATAATCAGTGCCGGCCGTGCACGAACCACCGATTCAACATTCACGTGTGGCGTTTCAACATTGATCCCGGCAAAGATATTGCTGCCGCCCGCCTCATGAACGAGGTCGGAGATAAAGCTGGGGCCACCTGCGGTCAGTAGAGGATCACTCCACACCTCATAAAAGACCGCCGTGCCGGAGCGGGGGCGAGAGCGAACCTGTTGCAAGCGCTGACGCAACCCGGCAACGACGGACGCCGCGGTGTCCGGGTGGTCGGTCACAGCGCCGAGCTTGAGCAGGTCATTGAACATTGCATCAAAGCTGGCCGGGTTGGAAACAATGATACGTACGCCCATTTTCTTCAGCATGTTTACGCCGCTGATGTTACGGTTTATCACCACCGCGATATCCGGTTTCAGGCGCAGAGCTGCCTCGACATTGATACCATTATAACTGCCGACGCGCGGCAGTTTTTTTGCTGCAGCCGGGTAATCGCAGAAGGAGACCGCGCCCACCAGCTGCGGGCCGGCGCCGATAGCATAGAGCATTTCACAGGCGTGCGGCGCGAGCGCCAGAATACGCGTCTCGGCCCATGCGCTGCCGGAAAAACAGCAGGCCAGCAGCATGATGAGGGCTTTCACAGCCGCTTGAACCGCAAGCGAAACTGATATTGACCATCCTCGGCAGGAAAGGGCTGGGCCCGGTGGACTGTCTCCAGTGCCGCATGGTCGAGTACGGCATGACCGGAACCGTGCAGTACTGTGACCTGATCGGCTGTGCCGTTGTGAGTCAGCGTAAAGCCGACATCAACATCCCCTTCGATGTTACGCCGACGCGCACTGGCCGGATAAAACTTGAATGACTCCAGATGATCGCGCAATAGCAGGCGCATCTTCGCCTTGTCGATGGCTGTTGCCTTTGCAGCCTTAATTTGCTGCGGCTCTATTGCCGGCTGAGCCGCTGCCGGCATATGTGATACAGGCTCAATGGCAGCCGAGAGCGCAGTCGGGGCGGCCTGTGCCACAGTTGCAATCGGTGTGGCCGCGGGTGTTGTGCTGCGGACAACCGATGGTTCCGGTACGGATTGTGCCGGTTGCGGCGTAACGGGTGGATGCTGTGACGTTTTCCTTATAACGGGTGGAACGGGATGTGCCGGTATCGGTCGGGTTGGCTGGCTTACAGGCCTTGAGTCGATGTTGAGCAGTTCGATCATGACTGTTTCACCGGCCGTGGTCGCAGGTTGATGCAGTTGCAACCATCCGCCCAGCAACAGGCCATGGATGGCGGCACTGGCAGCCAGCCATGGCCAGAAGCGGAAAAATCTAGAAAGAATAGCTGGCTCCGGCGCGGAAGCTTGCTGTTGGTGCCGGGTAGAATGAATCGCCGCTGAATGCGGAGAATACACCATAATTGCTGTATTTCTTTCCGGTCAGGTTATCCACGCGTGCGAACATGTCGATATCCTGCCAGTGATAATTGATCACTGCATTTACAGTCAGATAGGCTGGCAGGCGCGGACGGGCGTTGGCCTGATCACTGATCAGAAATGATGAGCCGACATAAGTGAGTTGAAGGCTGCTGGAGAGTCCCTGCAGCCAGTCGGCCTGCCAATTGGCGCCGAAGCGGTTGCGTGCTACGGCAGGGATGCTTTTGCCGCTGGAAATGCCGCCACGGAAACTGGCCTTGCTGTAGGTATAGTTGGCGGATAATTGGAGTAAATCATGCGCACGCCAGTGACCGCCGAGCACGATCACATCATGACGTGTCCTGGCTGCATAATTTTCATTGGCGCCGAAACCGAATGCGCCGCCCACCGGGTTATAATAAATCTCATGGTTCAGATCGGCGCGACTGGCGCTGGCCTCCAGCCAGGCGGATTTGAGGTCGTAACGCAGGCTGGTGCTGTAATGACGGCCGGTCTGTGTTTTCAGCGTACTGTCTACGGTGCCGGAAAAGAAGCTGAAGCGCTCATCCAGCAGCGGGAAGCGCATGGAGCTGGCAGCATTCAGTCTCAGTCGCAGCTGATCGGTCAGGCCCAGTGAGGCGCCGGCATCCCAGGCGCTTGCCTGATTGGCAATAGCACTGACGCCACCTTTGGTGAAGCTGTCGCGCATGCGCTCGTTGCGCAGGCCGCCATTTACAGACCAGCTGTTATCGGCAGCGCTGACCGTCAATTCACCGTAATAACCGTCACGTTTGTGGTCGAAGTCGGTATTGCCGACAGCGCCGCCAAAATTAAACGAACCATTGCCGCGATCAATATCGGCACCGGCCACAATACGGCTGACGATGTCAGTGCCGGTAGTGAATGTGAGTTTTGGGCGCAGGGATGCATTGCGTTGAACAAAATCACTGACCGATGCAAAGCTGATAAATTCCGAGTGCACATCACGGCGCCGAAAACCGCCGGCAATATCCGCCTCCAGCCCGAAATCCGACAGCCAGTTTATACCGCCATCGATATAGTTGTCGGTTGTGCGACTGAAGTTCTGAGGCGTAGTCGCCTGCTTGCGGTTGGCTGTCATCTGCGCGCGGCTCAGGGCACCGGGTAAGCCGGCCCGGTCACGGTGATGATTGCCGGAAATGTGCAGGCTCAGGTTGTCTGTGAAATCGGCTTCTGCCCGTGCGCCACCATCGAAGCGGTCAAAGAAGCCGTTGTCGCGATAGCCCTTGCTGGTCAGGCCGGAGAAATTTGCCTCCATGCGCGTTTTGCCTGCATCGGCGCCGATTCGCCCCTGGCTCGAAAATTCGCCGAAGCTGCCGCCGGCCAGATTGATGCTGCCTCCGGAGGCGGGTACTTTTGTAATGATATTGATGACGCCGCCGACTGCCCCGTTGCCGTAGAGAACAGCGTTGGCACCATGTACAATTTCAATGCGTTCAATCTGATCCAGTGGAATCTGTGCCCAGTCGGTGCCGGAGAGATCCGGATTATTGATCCGGCGTCCATCGATCAGTACAACACTGTTGGCTGCGGCCGATTCGCCGAAACCACCCAGATCCACCTGCGATTTTGCCCCGACCCCGGAGGTGTCGCGGACAACAATATTAGCTTGTCCCTTGAGCAGATCGACAACCGTTGCAGCATGAGAGGATTCGATGGCCTGCCTGTCGATAACGGTTACCGGTCGTGATGATGTGATGGATGGTGCAGCAACCCTGCCTGCTGTGACATTCAGCTCACCGAGATCCTGCGTTTGAGCCATAGCTGTTGCCGGCATCACCGCCATCAGCCATAAAATATGTTTCAGTTTCATTGTCTTTTCCTTTCGCGCCCGCCGCGCATATACAAGTTTTGGCGGTTGTGATTGTCGGGAAAGGTGGGTGTACGGATCGGAAGGAGCGGTAATGCGCGCCAACTGTTCCGGCACTACCTCCCTCCGAGGTCTCAAACCGATGGCATGCGAGGGTGTCCGATTTTTCTCCTCTGGCGCTGCTGCTGTGCTGCTCAAATGCTCACATACAGAAAGTATGCTCCGCTTTTGCGCTGCTCGCGCCTTACCAGAGGCTGAAAACCAAACACCTCACTATCGTCATACCGTGTTTCGGGCCGGTCTCCTGGCTTGCCTTCATCCGCGGCTGTTCTCCTTCCCGGTTTCCCTGTGGGTATAAACAGCGTTGTCAGGCCTACAGTAGCGGGGGCTGCGCCGGAATTGACTGACAGATCAATCGTACCGGACTTCCCGTTTCATCCCTTTGCCGAACGGCATCGGAACACCCAAAACGGCGCGAAGTCTAGCCATATGTCGAACTTCCGTCCATCTGCCTGCGCCATGTCATGCAACGGCCGCATGCATTGGTCGGGTGAGAGGTCTATAGTGTTGGCGATAAAGACGGTGTGGCGGGGGTAGTATGCGCAAACGAATCATTGAACGGGATACGCAGCAGGTGTCAGAGGCAGTTGGTGATTGGCTGGACCTGGAATCGCTGGTGCAGGCAGAGCTTACATCCGAGGATGCGTCGTTCCCGATAGAGTCGGCGCTGGCTGCCGGGGCAGGACCCGGCTGGCGGGCAGCAGGGGCAGGAGAGCAGACACTGCGCTTGTTGTTTGATCATCCGCAGCGCATCAGCCTGATTCGCTTGCTGTTTGATGAGCCGGATCAACAGCGCACACAGGAGTTCACCCTGCGCTGGTCTCAGGACGGCGGTGCGACTTACCATGAAATTGCCCGCCAGCAATATAACTTCAGCGCGCCGGATGCAACCCGCGAGAGTGAAGCATTCAATGTTGATCTGCATGATGTGAATGTGCTCGAATTACACATCATTCCGGATATCAGTGGCGGAGGTGCATGCGCCTCGCTTAGCCGCTGGTCCGTAGCCTGATCGGGTGCCGTAACGATTTTGCAAGACGATTCCGAAAAAGTGAGGCAGAGTTAGCGGCTCCCGTTTCAATGGCACCAGCAATAATTTCGCTTGCGTTGACCGGATATTGCATGGAGGAACCGCATTGGCCAGAAAGAACTTTAAATTCGAGAAACGTCAGAAAGAAATTGCTAAACAGAAGAAATCAGAAGAAAAACGCCTGCGTAAACAGGGTGTCGAAATCGGTGATGATGCCGAGGAAGAGACACCCAAAGCACCGAACGTTGACGACTGGCTTTCCAGCTAAGCCGCAGCGTCAGGACGCGCCGGGTAACGCTTAATTCAAACGCGGTGTGTGATACATCTGCAGATAACGGGCCGGGTCAAATGCTTTGTCTGTCAGAATCTGTGTGCGTGCTGTTACTTCGACAACATGATTCGCCAGTGTGAATGTGCTCTGATGTTGTGTTAGCAGCCCCAGATTCTGCCGGGCAATAGCCAGGCCCTGGTCGGCTGCTTTTTCAAACCATTGCTCTGCCTGTCGCTTATCCATGGCCACACCCCTGCCCAGAGCATACATATAGCCCAGTGTGTTCTGAGCCTGAGGAAATCCACTCTCTGCCGCTTTTCTGTACCAGAATACTGCCTTGCTATCCTGCTGTTCCACGCCTTCGCCCTTGCGATAGAGATTGGCCAGATTGAACTGGGCAGGTGCATAGCCGCTTTCTGCCGCCTTTTCGTACCAGACAAGTGCTTCCGGCATATTGAATGCTGTGCCCTGTGCACGCTGATACATCGAGGCAATGATATTCTGCGCCTCGCTGTCACCGGCTCTGGCGGCGCGTTCAAAGAGCGCGAATGCATTGGCCGCATCCGCTTTGCGGTAGTAGAGCACGGCCAGATTGTACATGGCGTCGGTATTGCCCTGTTCAGCCGCTTTTTGATACCATTTTATGGCTTCCTCGCTGCTGGTGATGACGCCATGTCCCAGATCATAAAACATACCGAGCAGCAGTGTAGCTCGCGGATTGCCATCCTGCTGGGACTGCTGCAGCCATTCGGCGGCGGCATCATCATTCTCGATCGTGCCGATGCCGCGTACATACATCAGTGCCAGGTTGTACTGGGCAGTATGATCAGTCACCGCTGCTTTTTTCAACCAGACGAGGGTTGTGCGCAGATCCTGTTTGGTGCCGCGCCCGAGCGCATACATGATTGCCAGATTGTTTTGTGCATCACTGATGTCTGCCTGCGCTGCCTCGCTGAGCCAGTGCACGGCCTGTTCATCCTGGCCGCTTTCACTGTACAGAATACCGAGGTTTGCCTGCGCCCGTGCTTCCCCTGCCTCGGCGGCTACTGTCAGCCAGTGCAGGGCTTCCTGCTGATTCTGTTGGATGCCACGGCCTGTGGCGTATAATACACCGATAGCGGCGGCGGCCTTTATCTGCTTTTGTGTGGCCGCTTTCAGGTACCAGTCGGCCGCTTCCTGTGCGGCTGCATCGCCCTTGCGGCTGATCAGCAGTTCAGCCAGATGGAACTGTGCTTCGGCATTGCCGCTGGCGGCACTCTGCCGCAGCCAGCTCTCTGCCTGCTGCATGTCGGCATTCAGTCCTTGTCCCTGTTGATAGAGCATGGCCAGTACAAATTGTGCGGCGGCATCGCCGCCGGCCGCCTTTGCCGTCACACGGTTTAGCAGTTGCTGCCGGAAAGAGCGGGCTTGCACATTGCCGGCTGCAGCGGCCTTGATGGCCCATGCCAGTGCGGCGGCATCATTTTTGTGCGTGCCGCGCCCTTCGGCATACATCACCGCCAGCCGCAGTTCGGCACCGGCATGGTTTGATGCCGCGGCTTTGCTGAACCATTGCACTGCTGCCGTAGCTTCCCGCTGCTCTACGCCGCGGCCATTTTCCAGCAACATGCCGAGTTCGTACTGCGCTTCAGTGTGCCCCTGCGCAGCTGCCAGCTTCAGCCAGCGAACCGCCTGGGTGTCATCCTGGTCTACCCCCTGGCCGTCCCGATAGAGCATGGCAAAGCGATACTGTGCTTCCGGTTTCCCCTGTTTGGCAGCCACGCCAAACCATTCGGCGGCAGTGTCGAAATCACCCTGCTGCAAGGCCTGTTCGCCTTTGACCATGGGGTCGGCATTCAGGTCACCATAATCCGGGGTGGAGAGAAACAGGTAAAACATGGCGCCAAATGCCACTGCCGCGGTCAGAAGTAGTATATTGCGGATATTCATTGGCAGCAGCGGCGGATCACAGGTCCAGCTCGTCCCAGATATTGTCGATGCGGGCTTTGACATCCGCATCCATGCTGATCGTGCGTCCCCATTCGCGATCGCTTTCGCCAGCCCACTTGTTGGTGGCATCTATGCCGACCTTGGAGCCGAGACCTGCGATCGGTGAGGCGAAATCGAGGTAATCGATCGGGGTGCGCTCGGCCATGGTAAAGTCGCGGGCCGGATCGCAACGGGTGGAGATGGCCCAGATCACCTCTTTCCAGTCACGGCAGTCGATATCCTCATCGACGACGATGATGAACTTTGTGTACATGAACTGGCGCAGGTATGACCAGATGCCGAACATCACCCGCTTGGCGTGTCCCGCATAGCCCTTGCGAATAGATACGATGGCCACACGATAGGAGCAACCCTCCATCGGCAGATAAAAATCGACAATTTCCGGAAACTGTTTGCGCAGTATCGGGACAAAAACTTCGTTGAATGCCAGTCCCAGTATGGCTGGCTCATCCGGCGGTTTGCCGGTATGGGTCGAGTGATAGATGGCATCCTTGCGCATACTCATGCGCTCGACAGTGAATACCGGAAACATCTCTGTTTCGTTGTAATAGCCGGTATGATCGCCGTAGGGGCCCTCTTCGGCGTATTCACTCAGCGACACATGGCCTTCAAGCACGATTTCAGCCGAGGCCGGTACTTGCAATGGCACGCTCAGGCAATCGGTCAGTACCGTTTTTTCGCCGCGTAGCAGGCCGGCAAACTGGTACTCGGACAGGGTGTCGGGTACGGGCGTGACTGCTGCCAGGATGGTGGCGGGATCGGCACCAATGACGACCGCGCAGGGAAATGAATCCGCGCCGGACTTCTTTGCTTCCAGATGATCCTGGGCACCGCCGCGATGTTTGAGCCAGCGCATGATCAGCTTGTTTTTGGCGATCGGTTGCTGGCGGTAGATGCCGATGTTCTGACGTGATTTATTGGGCCCTTTGGTGACCACCAGTCCCCATGTCAGCAACGGGCCGATGTCTTCCGGCCAGCAGGTCTGGATGGGCAGCAGCCCCAGATCCACATCCTCTCCGCAGAGCGAGACCTCCTGCCAGGCTGCTTTTTTTGCCGTTTTAGGTTGCATGTGCATTACTTTTTTCAGTAGCGGGAATTTGTCCCAGGCATCCTTGAATCCTTTCGGCGGCTCGGGCTCTTTCAGATAGGCCAGGAGCTCGCCGATCTCACGCAACTCGGCGGCGGATTCACGTCCCATGCCGAGTGCGATGCGCTCGGCCGTGCCGAACAGGTTGGTCAGTACCGGCATATCATGATTCTTGACCCGCTCAAACAGCAGGGCAGGGCCGCCTGCGCGCAGAACGCGGTCGGAAATCTCGGTCATTTCCAGTTCTGTACTGATTTCAGCCTTGATGCGCTTAAGCAGTCTCCGTTTCTCCAGGTCTGCAATGAAGGCGCGCATGTCCGGGTAGCTCATGCAGCGCTGTCTTCAATATCAAAAACGGTGTCCAGTTTAGCCAGTTCAAAGACGTCGCGCACATTTTCACTCAGGCCGGAGAGGATAAAACGACCACCGGTCAGGCGGGACCACTGCAGTCCCTCCACCAGTGTGGCGATGCCGGAAGAGTCCATGAAGTCCACATCATTGAGGACGACGCGCACCTCTTTTATGCTGGCTGAAAACAGCGGTTTGAGCTCTTCCCGCAGGCGTGGCGAGGTATGAATGGTGACATCCCCGTGTACGCGCAGCAGAGCTGTCTGTGTATCACGGTTTTCATGCTCAAATGTCAGTTTTACATCCATCTTATTCTCCCTCAGCGAGTTTAAAAATCAGACGCCAGCGATTGCCGTCATCCAGTATGTCGTGTTCACAATGGTCGGAAACCGAGCAGATCAGTTTCAGGCCCAGGCCGCCCGGACACGGATTAGCATGGTCAATGCGGCGTGCTGCCACCTCTTTCAGGCAACCGTTCCAGCTGACAGAGGCGTAATCACGGAAGTCAAACAGCAGTACCGAGCCGTCGCTGTGGTTGATAATGCGCGTCTCGAACTCAACCCTGCCGGGCTTGCCGCCATATGCATGGTTGGCGATATTGGCAAACAGTTCATCCACGGCAACAGCCACGCGATTGCTGCGTAACTCGCTCATGCCGGCACGCGCACTCATGACCGCGACGATTGAACGCAATACATAGACACAGTCGCTGTTGCAATTGAGCTGCAGGCGCAGGCGACCGACATGGCTGCTTTCACATTCAGGAAAAGATACATCCTGCACACAGGGCTTAGCTGTCATGGCACCTCTCAATCCGGGCTAGATAGTCTCCGCATTATGCGTCTTGCCAAGCTTGGCGTCCAATTACGCTAAACGCAACCTGAGCGCTATGCCACCTGGCTGGCTGCTCGACGTGCCCCTATGGCGCAGCTGTCGATTCCTTGCTGCCAAACCACGCGTTTGGCAGCGCCAGCATACTCTCGATCAGTCCCGGAGACGACATGCCAGCCTGCTCGGGCTCAACCCCCACGACCGTGGCATCGGTGAATGGACCATACATGTGATAAACCTTGCGCATCAGGCTGTGCGACGCGCCACCGATGATATCACGCAGCAGGGGCACACGGGCGAGCAGGGCATCCAGATTTTGCAGCGGGCGGGCGATCAGGTAGAGGTCGACGGTCGCCGTATCAATATCCAGCGTGCCGTGGCCGACGAGATCAAAGGCGGTTGAGCGCATGGCGACATTGCGGATGTGGATATCCTGATTCTGGATAATGGCCTCCATCTGCAGGCGTTCATACTTAAGGCCCGGGCCGGTCAAATCATCCCGTTTTCCGAAGAGCAGGGCCGGCAATTTGCTTAAGTTGATCGCCGCCAGCAGCGTGTTCAGTGAGCCTCCCTCCAGAATGCGCCCGTTATCCACGCGCATGCGCAGGCGACCGTCCAGCCCCTGCCACCATGGCTGTTCCCGCAGTATCAGTCCCTGTCCCGAAAAGAGCAGATGCCCCTGGCCATCGAGAAAGCGCTCGGAGAGGCCGCCGAGTTTGATCAGGTGGCCAAAGTCGCCCTCCAGCTCGGCAAAGCCGCTCCAGCGCATGCCGCCGCCCTGTTGTGGTGTCAGCGTGGCAGACATCAGCAGGTGTTGCTTTTCCACGCTGGCGGCAAATTTACGCAGCTCCACGCGCCCTTCTCCGGGCAGCGTAAAGCGCGCGCCCACATCCATGATGTCCAGTTGTGAGGTGTGAATCTGGGCCGCTTCAAATTCGCCGATACTGCCGGCTCTTGATGCCAGATTCAGCCGTACGCCGGACATACTTGCTTCATCCCAGTCGAAACGGTCAATGCTGGCGTGCAGGATCCAGCGCTTGTCGACCATCCGTTCCGGGTGATGCAGTGATTCAGGCAGGGCGTTGCGGTTGAGGTAGCTGGCCTGCAGATCCGCCTGCCATGGCTTTTTGTCATCAAAAGGGACTTCGATAGCAATCGAGCCGCTGAAGGCAGGGGTGTGCATCTGTTTCAGCTGGGCCTTGATCCTGTTGCGATTGATGCTCATGGAGCCACCGTAGAGCTTGAGTACCTTGCCCCTGCTTTGCAATTTACTCAGCTCAACGGTGGGGGCGCCATCTACTGTTTTCAGCTCGCCCTGATAGAGCAGGGCGAATGGCTCACCGATGCTTTTGCTTGAGCCCAGCAGGTGTTGCCAGCTGGCTTGCTGCATATCCACGCTGCCTGACCAGTGACCATCATAGTGCAGGGTGGAGCTGATGTTGCCGCCGACATCAGATACCGGTATCTGGTATCGGGCTGCCAGTGAAGAGAGGTCGCCCTGAATGTGCGCATCCAGTGACTGCAGTTGCCACTGCTTGTGTGGCTCGGGCGTGGATGCCGCAGCCATGACGGGGGCCGCTGCCAGCGACAGCGATGCCTGCAGGTGATTATCCTCGATTTGCATGTTGCTCAGCGTCAATCCTGTGGCTTTATCCCACAGGATATCGCCTGCCAGCAGGTGCAGATCCTGGCCGAAGAGGGAGAGATGCCACCTGTTGAGCGGGTGCAGCTCGGCGCTGGCCTGTTTGGGTTCACTTTCGCTCGGATCCCAAAGCAGTTTGAACGTACCTTTCGCCCGCGAATCATGCCACTGCCAGTCACTGCCGATGCCCGACTCAAGCCATTGCAACAGCCCGCCCATATCAGCCTCTGCCTGCCCTGAGATATGCAACTCGAGTGTATCCCAGGGGATGCGCAATTCACCACTGGATGAGCCGAGGCCACCGGGCAACTCGGCGCCAGCAATGATGGCGCGCATACCATCCTGATTCAGGTCGACCTGGCCACGGGTGTGCAGCAGATAATCGTCGCTGCTGCCCAGCGCAATATCAGCATCCTCAATATCCGCTCTGAGGTGGTAATGCATTTCACGCCATGCGTTATCCGATGGCCACTGCTGCAAGGGATTTGCCCATGCTATTTCGAGCTCGCCCAGTGCCTTGTTGGCGCGGCCGGCGTGCATCATTGTCAACCAGTGCTGCCACTTTGCATCGCCCAGATGATGCAGCCAGCTCCAGATCAGTGGCATTTCGAGCTGTTGTGACTCTGCCTGCAGACTGAGTTGCCCCTGCTGCCACCGGCCGCTGGCGACTACCCTGTTCTCGCCCAGTGACCAGATCAGTCGTTTGAAATCAATACGCTCTGCTTGCATCTTGTTGTTGTCGGCAATGGTGATGGTCAGCCCTGTCTCCAGCTTGTTAAGCATCAGGCTGCGTTGTTCATCAGGGCCAAGTGCTACCGGTGTGTCGGCATTGAGTGCGAGCTCGGCCTGCCAGCTGAGCCGGTCAGTGCGCAGCAGTTTTATCTCTGCTTGCGCGGCACCGTGCAACTGCCGGCGAAGCACTTCCGGCAGCCATCCTGTGTGTGAACAGCGCAGGTTCATCTCATGCAGGAGCCCGTCATTATCCAGGTTGCCCGTTAATACCAGGGAAGGAGCTGTTGCCTTCAGGCTGCGTGTTACACCATCCAGCGTCAGTGTTACATCGGCAATGCTGCCGTGCCACTCATCATAGACCCAGTCAATCCTGACGCGGTCCAGCAGCAGCTGGCCGGGCGGGGCAGCTGCCCCCGAGCCATGAAGCATGACGTCAAGCTTGCCGCCGCTGAGGCGAATGCGGTCCGGTGTAATGTCGCCTGCCAGCAGCTTTGCCAGCGGGATTCTGACGGCCGCATGGCCATCATGAAATGCCAGTGTGTTGTCCTGGCTGGAGAAATTTAGGCGATCGGCCTGGATCCAGAGAAAGCCGGACCAGTACCAGGAGAGCTTGCCCAGTTGCAGCTCTTTGAGCTTCAGCTCCTGCTGCAGGTAGCGTTCTATATTCGGCCTGAGGGCGTCCAGGCCAGGCGTCTGCCAGTAAATCCACGCCATGAGCAGGGTGGCAGCCAGCGATAGCAGAAGGAGCACGCGCCGGCATGAAGCCAGCGCGCGTTTCAGAAACGTGCCGGGTCTAACCGGCGGGGCTGCATCGGTCAGCTCTGATCCTTGGTCTTGAGCTTGGCGATCTTATCCTCCAGCGTTTTCACAAGGGCCGGGTAGCCGCCATTGTCCAGTGTGGACTGGAAATCCTGATAGAAGGTTCGCACCATGCTGGTGCCCTCGATGCGTATGTCATACACCTGCCAGCCGGAAGCGGTCTGGTGCAGGCGATATTCCACAGGTGTTTCTCGTGTACCGTCAATGACCATTGATTTCACACGTGCCTTGTCACCTTTGAGCTCTGCATCCTCAAATACAACCTTCTGGCCCTTGTAGTCACTCAGGCGGTTACCATAGGAGCGCTCAAGTAGTTCACGGAAGACCGATGTAAAATGGGCGCGCTCGGCATCATCAATTGCTTTCCACGGTTTACCCAGGCTGCGGGCGGCCATTGTTGCGTAATCAAAGCGACCCTCCACCGTCTGCCGTATAGCCTCGCGATCCTTGGTTGTAATGATGGTGGTGTTCTCGCGGGCTTCGAGTACGTGAATAATCTCGTTGACCGTTGTTTCAATAACGGCCCGTGGCCCATCTGTCGCAGCCCATGCGGGGGCTGCACAGATCAGGGTGAGAAAAGCTACCATAGCAATTTGAAGCTGTTTCATAGTTTTACTCCTGTGTGTTTGAAGCTGACTGGCTATAAGCTAGCTGTGGTGTCAGCTGGCTGGTATCGTAATTAAAACCCGTACAGGGGTAATATCAAACCTGCCGGAGGGGACGGCTTCAGCCGCTCTTGCCACTGAATATATATTTGCTGATCAAATCCTCAATATTGATTGCGGACTCGGTTTCCTCAATTTCACTGCCGGGCTCAAGGAATGTTTCCGACGGGCCCTGGGTGATGCGAATGTAGCGATCGCCAATGATGCCTTTGGTGCGCACGGAGGCGAATGCATCTTCGGTGATTTTGATGCCATCATGGATGCGCAGAATCATTTGAGCATGGTCATTTTTTACCAGATTGACAGTATCAATGCGGCCGATCGTGACGCCGGCCATCATAATGTCGCCGCCTTCGCGCATGCCTCCGGCATCACCGAAGTTGGCCACCAGCGTATAGCCGGATTCACCCAGGCCGCCGGTCTGCCCGACCTTCAGCGCCAGCCAGCCAATGGCGACGATGCCCAGAAATACAAATACGCCGACACTCATTTCGACACGTCTATATGGTTGCATGATGAAACTCCTTACAGGAAAAAAGATGTGAGAATATAGTCTACGATCAATACACCCACGGATGAAACAACAACGGCCTGAGTCGTAGCCCGGGCCACGCCTTCGGTGGTGGGCTCCGAACGATAGCCCATATAGGTGCAGATCATGCCGATCATGAAACCGAATACGACTGCCTTGACCCAGCCGCCATAAATATCGGTCATGGTGATCTTGGCAATCAACTCGGCCATGTATGCGCCCTGATTTACACCCAGCAGCTCCACGCCGACAATGTAACCGGAACCGATACCGATCACATCAAAGATGGAGACCAGCAGGGGTACGGCAATGGTTGTGGCAATAATACGGGGCAGCAGAATGCGCTGCATGGGGTTGATTGCCATCATCTCCAGCGCGTCGGTCTGCTCGGTTACACGCATGATACCGATTTCAGCGGTAATGCTGGAGCCGGCCCGGCCGATGATCATAAAGGCGCCGAGCACGGGACCCAACTCACGGATGATCGACATGCCTACACCGGCACCGAGCAGGGATTCCGAACCGAATTTGGCCAGTGTATAATAACCCTGCAGGGCCAGTACCATGCCGGTGAAGGCGCCGGTAATGACAATGATGACCAGCGAGCCAACGCCCAGCGCCGACAGTTGCAGGACAAAATGTTTACCCTGCCACGGCCGGACAAACAACATGGAGAGCGCACTGAGACCCAGGATGGTGGCGTCGCCGACCTGCTCGAGGCCGCGCAGCGCATGGCGCCCCAGGCGGCCGAAGAATGCGACCGGAGTCGATTGTTTAACGAATAGATCACTCATGATGCAAACCGGACCGTGCCCGGTTTATGGGTCAGGTCATCTATATAGGATGTGGTGCTGCGCGAAAAGGGGATCGGTCCGTCCGGGCGCCCATGCAGAAATTGTTGCACGCGCTCATCACTGCTCTCGCGGATCGAGTCCGGTGATCCTTCTGCGATAATGCTGCCCTGCCAGAGCAGGATGACGTGGTCGGCAATGGCAAGTCCGGCAGTTACGTCGTGCGTTACCACCACCGATGTCATGCGATTCTTGCGCGAGGTATCCTGGATCAGGGTACTGATCACACCGGCAGAGATCGGATCGAGTCCGGATGTGGGTTCATCAAAAAATACAATGCGCGGATCCATGGCCATGGCACGGGCAAAAGCCACGCGTTTGGCCATGCCACCGGAGAGCTCTGACGGCATCAGCTGTTCAAAGCCGCGCAACCCCACCTGCTCCAGCTTCATCGAGACCATGGTGCTGATGACCGACTCATCCAGCTCTGTATGCTCGTGCAGCGGGAAGGCTACATTGTCATAGACATTCAGTGAGTTGAGCAGGGCGGAATACTGAAATAGCATGCCCATGCTTTCACGCAACTCATAGAGGCGCTTGACCGGCATGGCACAGAGATCTTCATCGCCGTACCAGACATGGCCGCCCGATGGCTTTTCCAGTCCGGCCAGCAGACGCAGCAGCGTCGTCTTGCCTGAGCCCGAGCCGCCCATGATGGCTGTGATCTTCCCGGTCTGGATATCAATATCGGTCGGGCTTAATGCTGTAACGTCGCCATAACGTTTGCTGAGGCTTTCTCCACGAATCATGACGGCAGACTACAATGCGGGATGGCGACTGCAAGCGTGTGACTGCAACGATGGCGCAACAGCCTGTCAGGCGTTAATGTTGGCACACTTTTTTTCGGGAGCAGAAAGATGAACTTTGCAGATCGTGATGGCTTGATTTGGTTCGATGGAAAAATGGTGGACTGGCGCGATGCCAAGGTGCATGTGCTGACACATACCCTGCACTATGGCATGGGCGTGTTCGAAGGCGTGCGCGCTTACAAGACCGATAATGGCACGGCCATTTTCCGTCTGCAGGCGCATACCGATCGCCTCTTCCGCTCCGCGAAGATCATGAATATGGATATGCCTTTTTCCAAAGAGGAGTTGAACGCAGCCCAGCTCGCCTCGGTGCGCGAGAACGGACTGGATTCTGCCTATTTGCGTCCGATGGTGTTTTACGGATCCGAGGGTATGGGCCTGCGTGCCGATAACCTGAAGTCGCACGTTATCGTTGCGGCGTGGAGCTGGGGCGCCTATCTGGGCGCGGATGCTCTGGAACAGGGTATTCGTATTCGCACCTCTTCCTTTACCCGCCACCATGTCAATATTGCCATGTGCAAGGCCAAGGCCAATGGCAACTATATCAATTCAATGCTGGCGCTTTCCGATGCATTGCGTGACGGATATGACGAAGCCTTGCTGCTGGATGTGGACGGCTTTGTCGCCGAAGGCTCGGGTGAGAACTTTTTCATGGTGTATGATGGTGTGATCTATACGCCGGAGCTGACCAGCGCGCTTGATGGCATCACACGTGCCACTGTGATGCAGCTGGCACGTGAAGAGGGTTACGAAGTACGCGAGAAGCGCATTACTCGCGACGAGGTTTATGTGGCTGACGAGGCATTCTTTACCGGTACTGCTGCCGAAGTCACGCCGATTCGCGAACTGGACGGGCGTACCATCGGCTGCGGTTCACGCGGCCCGGTCACGGCAGTGTTGCAGAAGAAATATTTCGATGTCGTCCATGGTCGCAGTGAAGCGCATATGGACTGGCTGGCCTTCGTATGATCGCCATCCTTGATCTGCTGGACGGCATGATTCATGCGCTGGTCTATGCTCTGCCAGCTGGCTTGTTGCCTTTTGTGGGGATCACCCTGACGGTAGTGACCGGCGTGATGATGCTGCTTACCCTGTTGTACTTTTTGCAGTTCAATAACTGGATTGGCGGGCTGGTCTTTCTGGTGCTTTCTTCCTGTCTATGGCTGATGACGCCTTCAGTGACTGAAGAGGTCCACCAGCGACAGCTGGCGGCTAGCAGTGAACAGCTACACACTGCGCCGGTGGATGCTGTTGCAGCCGATAGTGAACCTGCACTGCAGGCGCCCTGATAGCGTAACTTTTTTGGCAATACTGTAGTGGTTATGCCGTCATGCGAAGGCTGGCAGGTGTTGCTACATCTTTTCATGGCTTCCGGTTAGGCTGCGCCGCGGTTCCATTATCGAGGAGATTTTCATGACCGTTCGTACCCGTTTCGCCCCATCACCAACCGGCATGCTGCATATCGGCGGTGCCAGAACAGCGCTGTTCTCATGGCTGTTTGCCCGTCACCACGGCGGTGAGTTTGTGCTGCGTATCGAAGATACCGATCGTGAGCGCTCCACCGATGAAGCAACCCAGGTGATTCTCGATGGTTTGACGTGGCTGGGGCTGGACTGGGATCAGGCGCCGGTGTTTCAGGCGGAGCGTCAGGCTGAGCATGTGCTCGCTGTGGAGCAGTTGATCGACGAGGGTCACGCCTACCGCTGTTACTGCTCGCGGGAAGAGCTGGATGATATGCGCGAAGCGCAACGTGCCGCCGGTAAAAAGCCAATGTATGACGGCCGTTGTCGCCACCGCTCCGACAGGCCCGAGAACGCTCCGTTTGTTGTCCGTTTCCGCTCGCCCGATGAGGGCGACACTATCGTCAATGATCTGGTGTTGGGGCCTGTGGTATTTCCCAATGCCGAGCTGGATGATCTGATTCTGCTGCGCACCGATGGTACGCCGACCTATAATCTGGCCGTGGTAGCCGATGATGCGGCCATGGCGATTACGCATGTGGTGCGTGGCTCGGATCATCTGAACAATACACCGCGCCAGATTCAGCTCTATCAGGCGCTCGGCCTGCCGATGCCGCAGTTTGCCCATATCCCGCTGATTCATGGTCCCGACGGGGCCAAGATGTCCAAGCGCCATGGTTCGGTGGCACTTACCGAATATCGCGAGCAGGGTTATCTGCCGGATGCGGTGAATAATTATCTGGCCAGGTTGAGCTGGTCGCATGGCGATGAGGAGGTCTTCTCCCGTCAGCAGCTGATTGAACTCTTCGATCTGGCGCAGGTGGGCAAGGCTGCCGCCCGTTTTGATCAGAACAAACTGGACTGGCTCAATGGCCACTACCTGCATAAAGCGGAGCCTGCCACACTGGTTGATGAAGTTGCGCGCTTCCTTGATCTGGATGTCACGGCCGGCCCCGACCTGACGGCGGTCATCGGCTCATTGCAGGAGCGTTCGAAAAACCTGCTGGATCTGGCAGAGGGTGCCCGCTTTTTCTATGTCGCCCCGACCAAATACGATGAAAAGGCTGTGAAAAAGAATTTCAGGGATACGACATGGCCGCTGCTTGTCTCCTTTATTGCCGCTGTTGAGGCGCTGGAGGATTACTCGGGTGAGGCGGTGCATGCGCTGATTCAGTCGATCTGTGAAGCGGACGGCGTGAATATGGGCAAGCTGGCGCAGCCGATCCGTATCCTGATCTCCGGCGGCCCGGTATCCCCGCCGATTGATCTGACCCTGGGCCTGCTCGGCAAGGCCGAGACCGTGAAGCGCCTGCGTGCGGGCATGGCGGCATTGCAAGCCTAGCTACCAGAATCTCCGGTCAGCCGTGTGCCGGCCGTTCTGTTTTGGTTTTGTTGTATTCCGTGACGCATTGGCCGATGATACCCTGTCATGCATATATGTAGCCATGTGAACAAACCGCTGAGTGCCGGTACGCTGCTGCGTCTGGTGCTGCTGGCCGGAGCCCTGCTGTTTTGCCTGCCTGCGCAGGCAAATGATGCCAGTCGTATTGTCGATTCCCCCGTTGCCATACCCGAAGCCCTGCTCAAACAGATGGATACGCTGCGGCTGAAACCCGGCGTCGGCACCGGTGTGGTGCGTTATATGGCGATGCAGGATGCGACAGTTATTCGTCAATGGTTGCGCAGTGAGGGATATCTGGACGCGGAGGTTACGCCTCTGCTTGAGGCGGACGAGGCGCGCTGGCGTGTTGATGCAGGTGCGATGTGGCGCATTCGCCATATCGAAGTGTCACCCGTGCTCAGCGCCCGTGTGGCACTGCCGCATACAGGCGATGCCTTTCGTAGCGAGACTTATGAGCAGGCCAAATCGGCACTGCGCTGGGCATGGCGCGATGCCGGCTATCTGCAGGCAGATTTCGCCAAAGCTGTTGTGATTCCCGACAAACAGAGCCGGGAAGTCGATATCATCTGGCATGTCACGCCCGGCCCGCTATTTTTTATCGCGAGTATCGGTGTCGAGGGTGCTGAGCAGTACACGGCCGATCTGGTAGTAAGAATCAGCCAGCTGAAAGCCGGGCAGATCGTTACACAACAGCGTCTGCAGGATGCGATGCAGCATCTCTCCGAAGACTCCCGATATCTGCACGCCATGATTGTGCCGCAGATGCAGGAGGCAGTCGGTAACCGCGTACCGCTGCGTATCACGGTCAGCGAGGCGGGCTGGCGAAAATTGAGTGGTGATGTCGGTTACTCAACCGATGCAGGGCTGGGGCTGGGAGCCAACTGGGTGGATCGCAGTCTGTTGCAGGGCAAGATTGAATATGCGCTGCGCGCCCAGACCTCACGCACCACCTCCGGTGCGGGTGCCACGCTGACACTGCCCACGTGGCCGGTGTATGATCAGCAGGTTGGCGTCAATGTGGACTATTTGCGCAAAAGCACGGATGGACGCCTCTATGACTCGCTTGGTGGCGGCCCCTTCTGGCAATGGAATTTCAGGCGCAAGGATTACCTGCGTCTGACATTGCAGGCTGAAAATGTGCGCGAAGCGGGCGTACACCTGCTTACACTCGGCCCCCGCGCGGATGTGCGTTTCTCACATGAGCAGGGCGGGCTGGTGCCGGTGCGCGGCTGGCGCCTGAATATGAGTGCTGGTCTGCCACTGCGGGTGAACAGTGCTGGGCTCTGGGCTGTATTTGATCTCTCCGGGCGCTACTTCTACCGGCCGGTGGATTGGTTGCTGCTCTCGCCTCGCGCAGGTTACGGGCGCACGCTCAATTTGCAGGGCGTGGTTCCCAAAACCTATCGCCAGTTTGCCGGTGGTGCTGCCAGCGCAAGGGGCTATGCGCTCGATTCACTGGGGCCGGTCGGCACAGATGGACTGGCCACCGGCGGGCTGATGAAGACATACGGTGGGGTGGATCTGGTCCTGATGCCGGAGGCAGAGCTGTTTTCACCGCTGTTGTTCGCCGATGCGGCGAAGGTGTGGCAGGCCATTGGCAGGGCAGCAGCGACTGTGCTGTCGGCAGGTTTCGGTGTGATCATGCGCACGCCTGCCGGCCCCTTGCGTCTGGATCTGGCACTGCCGTTGAACAGACGGGCGCAGGATAAACGTTTCCAGTTCTACCTGACGCTCGGAGATGTGTTTTGATCCGATCGCGCCTGTTGCTGACGATGATGGCTGCGCTGTTGATCTCTCTGGTTGCAGTGGCCGGCCTGTGGATCTGGCTGGGCAGTGATGGCGGCCGCCAGTGGCTGGTTGATACAATCGCATCTCAAAGCAAAGGCAGCATTGGAATTCGCGGTTTGAGCGGTCATCCGCTGACACAGATGAGGGCCGAATCGGTGCTGTTTACCGGTAGCGGTGTGCTGGTGATGGCCGAGCGGGTGGGGCTGGCCTGGTCGCCATGGCGGTTACTCGCAGGCGAGCTGAGCATCAGCATGCTTAAAGCCGACAAGGTGCTGACGCAGAGCAGTGCCGCAGCAGCGAGCGCGCCGGAGGGCCATTCAAGCCTGCCGATGTTCTCCATACGTTTGGATGCGCTGCATATCGGTGAGCTGAATATTGAGCAGGATGACGGCCAGACAACCCGGATTTCAGCGATTAGTTTCGATGGTCTGCGGCTGGGCGAAACTGTTGCCGGCCACCTGCAGGCAGAGCTGCCCGATGGAACTGTCACGCTCCAGCTTGCCGGAAATATGGCCGACTGGCACGCGGACGGGCAGCTGAGCAGCAAGGCTAAGGGCGAACTCGCCTTCTCGCTTACAGGTCAGCAGTTGCGCGCCGGCGAGGCGAAGCTGGGGTTTGTTTCCGGCGCCACCAGTGCGCGCATGGAGGCGCTCTGGCAGCAGGAGAAGGGTGCGCTGACAGCCAATGGGCAGCTCAAGCTGCATAGCGACCGCGGTAACATCAGTGGTGACTGGAAACTCGGTATGCCGGCCGATCTCTCGCGTGCCGAGGTATCGATGCACGCTGAGCTTAACAGCGACGCGCTGCTGGCACGTTCGATGCCGTTGGAAATCACCGCTATCTGGGAAAAGGGAATCCTCACTGCCGTGATCGATGAACAGGAGCATGGTCTTAAGTTGGCGCTGGGCTACAGCGATGCGCAACTGCAGGGTGATTTGACCCTGAGCGGGTGGGACTCACCACTGAAAAATGCCCCCGGGCGCTTGGGCGGCAGCGTGCACGGCAACTGGCTGCCGGAGAGCGGGCAGTGGCGTTTGCAGGGCGATATCGACAAGGGAGAGTTGGCAGGTCTGGTTGCCAGCATGCATATTGATGGTCAGGGCGATGCTGATCGCTGGCAGATACGCCGGGCTGATATCCACGCACTCGGGCTGAATCTGGATCTTGTTGGTGATGGGGATCGTGAGCACTTCAAGCTGACCGGCTCACTGGCCGGGGCGGATATTGGGCCGGCGCTAAAATTTGCCGGTATGGATCAGGCGGCCGGCCATCTGCAGACGGATATCCGTCTGGCAGGCCGTTACGCGGCCCCGCATGCGGATATCACGGCGAAGCTTAGGGGCGTGAAGCTGGCATCTGTTGCCATCGCTACAGCCACACTGTCGGTCAGACACACAGCCGGGGATGGAAGCTATCACCTTGCTGCCACGAAGCTGTCATACGATGGCAGGCGGGAGATGAACCAGCTGGATATGACCGGCCGACTGAAGGCGGACCAGCTGAGCCTGAACCTCTCCTCGCAAGGGCAACTGCAGAGCAGCGCCAGAGTGTTGGCTGGTATCGCCGATCCGGCCCATACCACGGTTGTGATCAGATCAGCGCACGTAAGCTATGCAAAAACCGAGTTGCTGGCTGCGGAGAGGCTGGCGCTGACTATTGATGGCAACAGTTACCAGCTACCGGGTTCCGATATCCGCCTGTTGGGCTCAACAGGCAGTGTTGCCTTTGGTTTTGCACCGCAGCGGATCAGCGGCCAGCTGGCACTTGCGGATTTCAATATATCGGGCGATGAATCCTGGCTTGCCGGGTTGCCATACCATCTCGCGGCTCACACAGCGGTCAAGTTGTCGCTTGCCGGCTCCCCGCAAGCACCGACGCTTGTGGTGGACCTCACCTCGCCTGCCGTGCGCATCACGCATCCGATGTTTGCGACAGAGGCAGGGCGATCACTGCTGCTCAGTGATGTCCGGTTGAAACTGGATTACGGCCGGCAAGAGCTGGCCTGGGAGCTGCAGGCACATGCGCCTGCAGACGGGAAGATCGCAAGCAGCGGTCAGATGGCCGTGATATTTACCCTGCAGCCGTGGCAACTGGGCTTTCCTGATAAACAGCAGGGCTCTGGCGCTTTGTCGGTTAAATTTTCCAGGCTCTCCGATCTGCAGTCGCTAATGCCTCGCATCGATCCACTTACGGGCAGCAGCGATATTAACCTGAGCTGGAGCATGCCGCTGACGCTGCATTCAACTAAAGGCCGCGGCGAGATCATTCTGGATGCTATCGGCATCCCCGAATTCGGACTGGAAATGAAGGGGGGGCTTACAGCCGCACTTGCCGCAGGCAAGCCGTCCGTTGATCTGCATCTGCATAGTGGTGATGGCGAGCTGGTTATCAGCGGCCCGCTTGATATCGATAGACGCACGGTACCGGATCTGAAGTTCAGGCGCTTTGCGCTGATGAATCTGCCGGATCAGCAACTGGTGGTCAGCGGTACGATTAGCGCAGCCGAGCAGGAGAAGGTAAGCATGATTAATGGTGAGCTGGAGGTGGTAAAGCTGCGTCTGGAGATCCCCGACCCGGTTGCCGGGCCGACAAGTGATCTGCAGTGGGAGAGTGATGCGGTTGCCACTACCAGCAGAAAGCGTGCGCCGCTCTCGAAGGTGGATGTCGACCTGCTGCTCGGTGGTGATGCCGAGATTTATGGACGGGGTATGAGCCTGAAGCCGACGGGCAAGTTGCATCTGGGTGGCAGCGTGACGCAACCGAAGCTTACCGGTGTGCTGGATATTGCCAGCGGAAAAATTGAATTCCGCAGCGTAAAACTCGATATTCAGCCCGGTAGCAGGGCGGTGTTTTCCGGTGACCCGAAACGGCCGTCCATTTATATCAAGGCCGCTCGCAAGGTTGGTGATATTACAGCCGGTGTGATTGTTGAAGGGCCGGTTGACCAGTTGCACTCGCAGTTGTTTTCAGAGCCTGCCATGTCCAATGCAGAGATCTTTTCCTATATTGCCACAGGCAGGCCGCTTGCCTCGCTGGGGCAGGATAACGTCAGCGATATGATGACTGCCGCCGAGTTTCTGCTTGGCCCCGGCACAATGATGCAGGAGGTGCAGGGCAAGGTTCAGCAGGTGACAGGGCTGGACGTGTTCGAAATCGGCGGTGATGCCTCCGGCGGCAAGATCAGGGCCGGGCGCAAGCTATCGGACAAGGTTACCCTGACGGTTGATCAGACTGTTTCCAGAGATGCGAGTACGGCGTTGACACTGGAGTACCTGCTGACCGAAAGCCTCTCCCTGTTCGGTCGCCAGACAGTCAATATGGCTCCGATGGTGGGGCTGCGCTACAGCAAGGAGTGGTTCGGCCCCGCACGGGTGAAGCCGGAGTCGAAGCATGCCGAGTAGTGATCGCTGCGGTCATTCCGGTTCGGCAGGCAAGGTGCGCTATTAATACCGCACTGCTCTACTGGGGGTTGCTGTTCGGCTCCATCGGCATTGGCTTTTTTATCTTCGGCAAGCGGCAGGGCAAGGTAGTGCCACTGATCAGTGGCCTGATGCTGATCGTTTTCCCTTACTTTGTTGCCAATACCTGGCTGCTTGTCGGCATTGGCAGTGCGCTAATCGCGCTGCCGTATTTCATCAGGCGTTGAATATGCGGGAGCATTGCTCACCCTCCCGTTAGCTGGCCTGCTCGACAGCAGATCGACTGATGGTTAGATGGCGATAGGGGCCCGGATGCCGGGGTGGCATTGATAGTTGCTCAGCTCAAAATCGTCATAGGTGAAATCAAAGATGTTTTTCACCGCCGGATTCAGGCGCATGGTTGGCAGCGGATAGCAGTCGCGCGCCAGCTGGGTATCCACCTGCTCAGCATGATTGGAGTAGAGGTGGGCATCGCCGAGGGTGTGGATGAAATCACCCGGCTCCAGCCCGCATACCTGGGCAACCATCATGGTCAGCAGGGCGTAGGAGGCGATGTTAAACGGCACGCCGAGGAAGATGTCGGCGCTGCGCTGATAGAGCTGGCAGGAGAGCTTGCCGTCAGCAACATAGAACTGGAAAAAAGCATGGCAGGGGGCCAGCGCCATTTTTCCTTGTGCGACATTGGCTTGCGGGCTGATCGACTCATCCGGCAGGTCGGCCACGTTCCAGGCCGATACAATCAGGCGGCGTGAGTTCGGTCGTATCCTGATCTGTTCGATCAGCGCGCTGATCTGGTCAATGGATTCACCGGATGGTGTCGGCCAGTTGCGCCATTGATAACCGTAGACCGGCCCCAGTGATCCCTCTTCGGTCGCCCATTCATTCCAGATGCTGACGCCGTTTTCGCACAGGTAGGCGGTGTTTGTCTCGCCCTTGAGGAACCAGAGCAGCTCATGGATAATGGATTTGAGGTGCACTTTCTTGGTGGTCACCATCGGGAAGCCGGCTGAGAGGTCGAAGCGCATCTGGTGGCCGAATACCGATTGGGTGCCGGTGCCGGTCCGGTCTCCCTTCTGTGTGCCGTGATCGCGTACATGACGCATTAGATCCAGATAACTTTTCATGTTCCCCTCGCCTGATGAATATGACTTGCCAAATGACGGTCTCTTATGGCGCTGTCATTTGCGCCCATGGACGGGCGCGCAAATCAATATCGTGTATCATAAGATGCTGATTTTGTCTGAAAAGTGGAAATCACACTTTGCGCTTTTCAGTGAAGTGAAAAGGCCATGGATGGACTTTTTACGACGTCATCGGATATGATGCCGTCTACCGTTCCCCACGGCAATGCGAGGTTGAGTATGTCCGTTCGTTGTTTGAGTGCAATCCTGCTGGTTACCCTGCTGGCTACGCCTGCATGGGCAGAGCAGAAAACAGCTACCGATAAGGTTGTCGATACATTCATGGCGCTGGATACCGACAGCAATGAAGCTGTTTCCTATGACGAGTACAAGGCCATGGTCGAGCAACGGGCTAGCGAGCGATTCAGTCAGATGGACGCCAATCGCAATGGTGAAGTCAGTGCCGACGAATATCGCGAGTTCTGGCAGAAAGAAAAAGCGCAGTGGTACCGCCTGAAGCGCTAAGTGGCGTGCAGCTATTCAGTGCAAACATTCAGAGCCGCGAATAGCCACGAACTCACACGCACAATAATAGGACTGGTTGAAATATCAGTCGATCTTCAGACGAATGACAAACTGCCGCTTGCCGATGCTTGAATAACGGCTGAGCAGCGCATGACCCAGCTGGTTGGCCTCACCCGAGCTGGCGGCAATTTCCACCTCTTCTCCCTTGCTGATGGTCAGCTCTGTTGCCGCGCCGCTGATCTCGATGCGCTTTGGCTGCGTGATCACCGGCCTGGCCTCCAGTTGCATCCTGCCAACCTGTCCGGGCGGTGTTGCCGGTGCATTTGTGCTGCCCAGCTCCATCAATATTTCATGCTGCCCCTGCAGCTGCATATCCTGTCGTTGCATCCATGGCACAATACGCAGATGCACCTGGTCGCTCCCGGCCGGCCGGGCCAAGACCCGGAAACCGGATGTGATCGGTACCATGGTGACGCTGCGTGCCTGCGTAATGCCGTAGGCGCTGAGCCACAGGCGTGTCTCTTCAACGGGTTGCAGTGTGCCGATCTCCATGCTGGCCGGCTCCGCGGCACTCAGGCGCAGTGAAAACTGTTGGCTGCTTGAGCTGCTGTTATGTTGATTGTGCAGGCGCAGTTGTACCCAGCCACCGGGCAGGTTGCCGAGGTTTGCACTGCCGCTGAGCTGCGTTTGTGTATCCGTGCGGCTGGCTACATCCATGATGCTCATATGCAGCGTGTACTGCTCGGCCCGTACATCCAGTCGTTTTAACAGTGCCCGTACTTTTTGCAGGTGCGCCTCATCATCGTCAACAATGAGCATGCGCCGTGAGGCAAGGATGCCGACACTGCCGTCAGCAGAGAGCTGGCTGCGCGCGACGGTGGCCGCCTCCTCCAGTGGCAGATAATCAACGCTGATCACGTCGGTAGCAGCCATGGCAGGCGTAACGGGCAATAACAGCAGCAGCAGCGGGAGCAGCCGGCGCATCACGGGGCAAACTCCACGCGCCGCTCCATCAGACCCGCCGGATCCTCATGGATGATCACTTCCGCATCGGGGAATTCACCGAGGATCTGTGCCTCGACATCATCGGCAATGGCATGTGCCTGCATCAGTGTCAGGTGCCCATCCAGCTCCAGATGCAGCTGGATAAACACAGTCATGCCGGATTTGCGTGTGCGCAGGTCATGGATGCCGCGTGTCTGCGGATGTGCGTTGACGATCTCCTTGATTCTGGCCCGTTGCTCGTTTGGCAGCTCCTTGTCCATCAGCAGATCCAGTGATTCACGGGTGATCTCCCAGGCGCTGAACAGAATATAGAAGGCGATAGCGATGGCGAATACCGGATCAAAGCCAGGCCAGCCGTAAGAGGCCAGCACCAGAGCCGCAATGACCGCAGCATTGACGATCAGATCGGTTTTATAGTGCAGGTGGTCGGCTTTGATGGCTGTAGAGCCACTGTGGCGAATGACATAGCGCTGAAACAGCATCAGGCCGAGTGTAGCCAGAATGGAGAAGATCATCACGGCAACACCAACCGGCAGCGCTTCAACAGGCTGCGGATGCGAAAAGCGGCCGATCGCTTCAAAGCAGAGGAAAACGGCAGAGCCGGCAATGAAGGTTGATTGACCGAGCCCTGCCAGCGCCTCGGCCTTACCGTGTCCAAAGCGATGCAGTTTGTCGGCAGGCTCCAGCGCATGGCGAACCGCCAGCAGGTTGAGAATGGAGGCGGCGGCATCCAGGCATGAATCAATCAGTGTTGCCAGCAGACTGACCGAGTCGGTCATCATCCATGCCACGGTCTTGGTGAGGATAAGAACCAGTGCGACGGCTGTGGAGGCATAGGTTGCCATGCGCATCAGGCGCGCTGCTTGATCGGGGGAGCTTGTTTGCATGGGGCCATTTTGACGGCAACTGCCCGGATAATAAAGCGCGGGTATATTCAGGCATGACAATCCGCCGGCTCAAACGCATGATAAGGCCATGCGAGAGCTTGTATCGCCCCATCAGAATGCGCGTCCGGATGGCTCGGCCATTGAGCTGATCGTGTTGCATGCCATCAGCCTGCCCGATGGTGAATTCGGCCTGCAATACATTGAAGATCTGTTTATGGGCAGGTTGGATTGCTCTGCCCGGCCGGAGTTTGCCGAGCTGCAGGGGCTGGCGGTATCGGCCCATTTTGTCGTTGATCGCCAAGGTGCAATTACCCAGTTTGTCGCCTGTGAGCAGCGCGCCTGGCATGCGGGTGTTTCCGAGTGGCAGGGGCGCAGTCAATGTAATGATTTTGCTATCGGCATTGAAATAGTTGGCGATGAAAGAGAGCCGTTTGCCACGGCGCAGTATCGTGAAACGGCGCGTCTGTGTCGGCAGTTGATGCAGCGTTACCCTGCCATCGGCCGTGATCATATTGTCGGCCATCAGGATATTGCGCCCGGCCGCAAATGGGACCCGGGCCGGCAGTGGGACTGGCACCATTTCAATCGTTCACTGGCCCATATCAGAGACCACCATCTGGAGATACTATGACTGCATCCGCCATGCTTGCCGCCTTTCCCTCACTGGCAGGACTCTCGACAACCATCCTGCGCGAGTTTGCCGGGCTCAAGCCGTTACAGCTGCCTAAAGGTACGGTGCTCTTTCGTGATGGTGATCGCTGTCAGGGTTATGTATTTGTTATGCATGGCTCGATCCGGGTGCAGAAGATGGATCCGGAGGGGCGTGAGATTGTGCTTTACCGCGTTGAGGACGGGCAGACATGCATGCTGACCACCTCATGTCTGCTGGCTGGCCGCTCCTATCCGGCGGAAGGGATTACCGAAGAGGCGACGGAGCTGGTGTTGCTGCCGGCCGAGCGTTTTGATGCCCTGCTGGCCGATCCCGACTTTCGCCGTTTTGCGCTGGCCATGATTTCCGATCGTATCGCTGAGCTGATGGCGCTGATTGAGGATGTTGCATTCGGGCGTATGGATGTTCGTCTGGCGCGGCGCCTGTTGGAGCTGGATGATGGCACCCATTCGCTGCAACTGACTCACCAGCAGCTGGCTACGGAGCTGGGTACGGCGCGTGAAGTGATCAGCCGGATCCTGAAGGATTTTGAACGCCGTGGCAGTGTGGCATTGAAGCGCGGCCGGGTGGAGCTCTCCGACCTGAACGGGCTCGGGCAGCTGGCTACCCAGCAGGTGTAAGTCTCCCTACGCTTGAAGACCTGCTTTTCTGCGTTGCATGACTTCTGTTTTGAGCTGGCCGCAGGCGGCAGCGATATCACGCCCCTTGGATTCGCGTACGACAGCGATGATACCTGCCTCTACCAGAATGGCCCGGAATGCCGAGACCGCTGTGTCCGCAGGTCTGTCGAATGGCAGGCCGGGGTAGGTGTTGAACGGTAACAGATTGACCGTACAGCCCATGCCGGCCAGCAGTGCGCACAGGCGCTCTGCATCAGCAGTTGTATCATTGATGCCGGCCAGCAGTACATATTCGATGAGTACGCGTTTGTTGCCGCGTACGCTGATATAGTCACGTACCGTGTCGAGCAACAGTGCAATCGGATATTTGCGATTGATCGGCATAATGCTGTCACGCACTGCATCGGTAGTGGCATTGAGTGATACGGCCAGATTACACGGCAATTCGTCACGGATCATGCGCTGCATGGCAGGCACCAGTCCCGAGGTGGAGAGGGTGACGCGATTGGGTGAGAAGGCCATGCCTTTCGGGTCGGTGGCAATGCGCACAAACTGCGCCATAGCGTCGTAGTTATGCAGCGGCTCGCCCATGCCCATCAGCACCAGATTGCGCACCTGTCTCTCTGAAATACGCTGGCCTGCCATCACTTCGGCAACCATTTCAGCCGTGCTCAGGTTGCGGGTGAGGCCTGCCGTGGCGGTCAGACAGAAGGTGCAGCCGACAGCGCAGCCGACCTGGGTGGAGATGCACTGGGTCAACCGCCCGTTGCCCGGAATCAGTACGGTTTCCACCTCTTTGCCGTCAGCCATGCGCAGTAGCAGCTTTTGCGTACCGTCCGCGGCTTCGCTGGTGGCAGTGCAGGCGGGCTCGAGCAGGGTGGTGTGCTCGCGCAGATAGCTGCGCAGCCGCAGCGGCAGGTCTGCTATGGCAGCAATATCCGTGCTGTAGTAACGGAATATTGCGGCTCTGAGGCTGTCGGCATGGGCGGTACTGACCCCTGCCGCATTGCACAGGGCAAGCAGCTGGTCATAGTCCATGCCGTTCAGCGGGGTAAGTTGCATCGGGATGCTATAAACAAAAAAACGCATGCGCAGGGAGTCCCTCGCATGCGTTGATATTGATGATCAGTGGATTACAGGCCGTACTTGGCCTTGTTGGCAGCGATTTCATCGGCACCGGGCGGCGTATGATCTTTCACTTCCGCCAGTTCAAACAGGTCGCGCTCGGTGTCGCTCAGCTCATTCAGAGCGATGTCGGATTCGAATACATCCGGCACATCTTCTTCAGGATAGATAGCTTCCCACGGGCACTCTGGCTCACATACGGCACAGTCGATGCACTCTTCAGGCGAGATGTAGAGCATGTTCGGCGTCTCATCGCTGATATCCTTTGGCTGATAGAAACAGTCCACCGGACATACGGCAACGCATGCGGTATCTACACAATCCTTACAAAGCTGGGTGACAACAAAAGCCATGGCTGATTACCTCACAAACTATTTTAGCTGCGCAAGCTAGCACAGCGCGCCCGTTGATTGCTACTGCGCAGCATGGCGCTGTTTAAAACAGCCAGGGCGCCTGCTGCGCTCTGGCTTTCTCATAGGTATGGATGCTCTCGGCCTGCAGCAGTGTCAGTCCGATATCATCCAGGCCATTGAGCAGACAGTGTTTGCGGAAAGTATCCACTGCAAAGCTGAATGACTGGCCGGACGGTGTGGTCACTGTCTGTGCGGGGAGGTCGATCGCGAGCCGGTAGCCTTCCGTGGCTGCCGTCTCGTTAAACAGCTGATCCATGATCGCCTCATCCAGCACAATCGGCAGGATGCCGTTTTTAAAGCAGTTGTTGAAAAAGATATCAGCAAAACTGGATGCGATCACGCAGCTGAAGCCGTAGTCGAGAATGGCCCACGGTGCATGTTCACGCGATGAGCCGCAGCCGAAATTTTCACGTGTCAGCAGAATCTGTGCGCCCTTATAGCGCGGCTGATTGAGCACGAAGTCCGTTTTCAGCGGCCGGTTGGTGCAATCCATCTCCGGTTCGCCGCGATCTTCGTAGCGCCACTCATCAAACAGGAACGGGCCGTAACCGGTGTGCTTGATGCTTTTCAGAAACTGCTTGGGAATAATCGCATCGGTATCGACATTGGCACGATCCATCGGTGCTACCAAGCCGTTCAAAGTAGTAAATGCCTGCATATCAGTGTCTCCTATGACCAGTCGCGCACATCGACGAAATGACCGGCAATGCCGGCAGCTGCAGCCATGACCGGGCTGACCAGATGCGTGCGTCCACCCATGCCCTGACGGCCTTCAAAGTTACGGTTGGAGGTGGAGGCGCAGCGCTCACCCGGCTCCAGTCGGTCGGCATTCATGGCCAGACACATTGAGCAACCCGGTTCGCGCCACTCAAAACCGGCCGCGGTGAAAATCGCATCCAGCCCCTCGGCTTCCGCCTGCTGTTTCACCAGTCCAGAGCCCGGTACCACCATGGCCAGCTTGACGTTGGCGGCTACTTTTTTGCCCTTTACGATGGCAGCGGCAGCGCGGAAGTCTTCAATGCGGCCATTGGTGCAGGAACCGATAAATACCTTGTCGATGGCAATGGCTGTGATCGGCATGTTTGCCTCAAGCCCCATATATACCAGTGCCCGCTGCCAGCCTTCACGCTGTACATCATCTTTTGCCGATGCCAGATCGGGAATGGAAGCCGTTACCGGCAGTACCATTTCGGGGCTGGTGCCCCAGCTGACCTGCGGCACAATATCTGCTGCCTGATAGACCAACTCTGCATCAAACTTGGCATCAGCGTCGGAGTAGAGCTCCCGCCACATGGTTTCGGCTTTTTGCCAGTTTTCGCCGGCGGGCGAGTAGGGGCGTCCTTTTACATAGTCGAGGGTGATATCATCAACCGCCACCATGCCGCAACGCGCACCTGCTTCAATGGCCATATTGCACAGTGTCATGCGCCCCTCCATGGAGAGGGCGCGAATCGCTTCGCCGGCAAATTCCAGCGCGAAGCCGGTGCCACCGGCCGTACCGATTTTGCCGATAATGAACAGGGCCACATCTTTGCCGGTAATGCCGACAGGCAGCGCACCCTCAACCCGGATGCGCATCACCTTCGGCTTCTTCTGGATCAGGCACTGCGTGGCTAGTACATGCTCGACCTCGGATGTGCCGATGCCCATGGCGATAGCGCCGAAGGCACCATGCGTGGAAGTGTGCGAATCGCCGCACACCACAGTCATGCCGGGCAGGATAAGCCCCTGTTCCGGGCCCATTACATGCACGACACCCTGACGGATATCGTTCATGCCGAACTCTGTAATGCCGAATTCGGCACAGTTGCTGTCGAGTGCTTCAACCTGGGTACGGGAGACCGCATCGGTAATGCCCTGTGCGCGATCGGTAGTCGGTACATTATGGTCAGGGGTTGCTACGGTGGCGCTGATTTTCCACGGCTTGCGCGCGTTCAGGCGCAGCCCTTCAAAGGCCTGCGGGCTGGTTACCTCATGCACCAGATGGCGATCAATATACAACAGTGTCGAACCATCTTCATTTTGTTTGACCACATGCTGCTGCCAAACCTTCTCAAATAATGTACTACCCATAACCACCTCTGCCATAATGAAGTTATTTCATCAGGATGGGAACCATAGCGGCTGTTTACAAATAGATAAAAGGAAATATTCTTCAGCTATGTTGAGTTTTTCTCATGTCTGACCGGATCCGGCTACCTTCGCTTAACGCCCTGCGCGCATTTGAAACGGCCGGGCGTCACCTGAATCTGCGCGCCGCGGCCGATGAGCTTTTTGTTACCCCGTACGCGCTCAGTCATCAGATTCGCGGTCTGGAGGAGCAGTTGAGTGTGAAGCTGTTTGTGCGTCAGCGTCAGGGCCTTAGCCTGACACCAGCGGGCCGGACGCTGCTACCACAGCTGAGTGTTGCCTTCGTCCAGTTGAGCGAGGCTGTTGCGGCTGTTCGCCCGGTGCGTCATAGCGGCATACTGACGGTCAGCATGCTCTCTACCTTTGCCATGCGCTGGTTTATCCCGCGTCTGCATCGTTTTCAGCGGCAACATCCGCAGATCGAGGTGCGGATCTCCACATCCATTGATCTGGTTGATTTCGAGCAGGAAGATGTGGATTGTGCCATACGCTCAGGTGGCTGGTCATAGCAAGAACAAGTCTTACTGCACTGTGGACAGGTTAAGTGAGTCTTTGTTTTTTGCTGAATGTAAACCCGAACTTCTTGCTCTACTG